>NZ_JBLKNX010000023.1:0-82810 GCF_051414055.1 Halosimplex halobium | reverse complement strand
ATGCTGAAACCCAGCAGTTGACGCGTGGAACGTATGCGTCTTGAAACCACAGGACCGTTGCACTCGGTCTGAAATCCCGTGGCGGGATTCCCGCGTCTTCAGGCGCGGGAGGTGGTCAAGGAGCTGAAGGCCGTCGCGGCGGACGCGGGCTACGAGTACGACCAGCTGTTCCACCTCGAGGGCGAGACCATCCCCGTCGTCTACCTGGAGGACGGCTGGGAGCCGGCGGCGGCGCTCCCCGGCGGGGGTCCGGGGACCGCCGGCGGGGCCGCCCAGCGGAGCCCGTCGCTCGCCGACAGCGCCTACCGACGGCTCACCGACTGGGTCGACGACCTCACCGCCCGGTCGGTCGTCCTCGGCGTCATCGTCACGAAGAAGCTCCTCATCGCTTCCGCGCTCGTCTACCTCATGGTCGCCTGACCGCCGGTGGTCTCCACTGTCGCCGGTGGTCCCCGTCAGTGCCGGCTGTCTCCGTCAGCGCCGGTCGTCCTCGCCGCCGCGGTCAGGCGCGTTCGTCGTCCAGCGGGACGACCGGCGGTGGGTCCGTCACCCGGACCGACAGCGACGCGGCGGCGAGCCCGCCGAGCAGGACGATAAACCAGTAGTTCGACAGCCGGAAGAGGAAGACCGCGGCGGTCGCCGTCGGCAGGTCGACGGGAGCCAGTGCAGCGGTCACGCCCGCCAGCGCCACCTCGAACCCGCCCAGCCCGCCGGGGAGCGGCACGACGTTCAGCAGCGTGACGACGGGGACGACGAACACGACCAGCGCGTAGGGCACGGGTTCGCCGATGGCCAGGAAGCTCGTGTACAGCGGGAGGAGGAAACAGAGCCAGCCGGCGACCGCGAGCGCGACGGCCGTCCCGACCCGGCGCCGGTCGCCCGCCAGGTCGCCGACCGCGCCGCCGAACCGTGCGACCGCCTCCCCGACGGGCTCGGGCGCCAGCGCCGCGTCCGCCCGGGCGGAGACCCGGCCGACGGTCCGGCGGAGGCCGGCGGCGACGCGGAGCGCGAGCCGTTCGAGGGTCGCCCGCCGGTACACGGCGAGGTACGTGAGCGCGAGAACGACGGCGGTCACGCCGACCATCGCGACGAGGACGTTGCGCAGCAGCGTCCCGCTCGGACCGCGCCGGGTCACGACCAGAAGCGCCAGGCCGGCGACCGCGAGGACGAGCGACGCGACGACGTTGAGGAATGCGAACACCGACGCCGCGGCCAGCGTCGACTCGTAGGGTGCCGAGGTCTCGCGGCTGACCGTGTAGGACATGAGGACCGGGCCGCCGCTCTGGCCCATCGGCAGCACCTGCTTGAGGAACTCGCCGCTCAGGTACGCCGAGCGGTAGCGCCGCCCCCGGACTGTGTGGCCGGTGCTCGCCAGCAGGCGCCGCACCGCTTCGCTCCAGGCCGCCAGCGCGGCGACGACCCCGAGAAAGCCCACCGAGAGCACCGCGAGATCCGCCGACACCAGTTCGGCGAACACGGCCTCCGGGCCGACCGCCCAGAGGAACCCGCCGACGGCCAGGAGCGCGACCGCGAACCCCGCGACCAGCCGGACGCGACGTGACATGACGCTAACCGACGCGGCCAGCCGATAAAAACCGTCCGGCGTCCGACTCGGCAACGACCGATACACGCAGTAGCTGTTGCGGTGAGCGGGCGCGGTGCGGTCGGCGCGCGCTGTCGCGAGTCTTGTCTCGCGACAGTAGCCGCGCGAGGGATGAGCACCGCAGCTTGCGAGGAGCGCAATCGGCTGGGGAGGCTCGTGGCTGTCTGCGGTGCTGTGCGGGGCGGTCGCGGTGCCGTGCTGTGCTGTCCTGGCGGACTGAACGGGCGAGGCGCGCTCGCGCTCGTGTAGTCGCCTGAGCGACCCTTACCCGAAGCGGCTTCGGCCGCGAGGGTATGTCGCTCAGCGACCGCGAGCGGGCCGAGGGCTTTCATCGCCTGCTGTCCCCTGCGGTAGCGTCTCCTGCTGTACGTATCACGCCAGCATCCGCGAGCGAAGCGAGCGGTTCACCGGACGCAAGCGAGCGGAGCGAGCGCGTCGTCCGGCCTTTTTCCCCAAGTTTTTGCGGCGGAGGATTCCCGCAGCGGCCCTACGGGCCGCGAGGAACTCTCCGCCGCAAAAAGTGGGTTTGCACATCGAACCGAACAGCGCCCTCACTTCCCGTCCGTCGCCGACTCCGCGGACGATCCGTCGGGTTCCGGGGTCGGCTCGAGCGGGCTGGGCGGGTCGGCCAGCCGGACCGAAACCAAGGCCGCGGCGACCCCGCCCAGCAGGACGACGAACCAGTAGTTCGACAGCCGGTAGAGGAAGACGCCGGCCGTCGCCGCCGGCAGTTCCAGCCCGACGAGCGCGACGACCACGGCGGCCAGCGCCACCTCGAACCCGCCCAGCCCGCCCGGGAGCGGCACGACGTTCACCAGGCTCAACACGGGGACGACGAAGACGACCAGCGCGTAGGGCACGGGTTCACCGATGGCCCGGAAGCTCGTGTACATCGGGGCGAGAAAGAGCGCCCAGCCGGCCACCGAGAAGACGGCCGCCCGGCGGACCTGCGCGCGGTCGGCCAGCGCCCGGTCGAACGCCGCGTAGTAGGTGCCGAAGGTCCCGGCGACGCGGTCGGCCGCCAGCGCGTCGCGCGCGCGGGCGGAGACTCGTCCCAGGGTCGCCCGGCCGACGCCGGCGGCCCGGAGGACCAGCCGCTCGACGAGCGCCCGGCGGGAGTGGACCAGCACGGCGGCGCCGCCGAGCGCGACGACGGTGACCGCGAACCCGACGAGCAGCGCCGCGAACAGCGGCGTGACCGGCCCGTCGCTCGTCAGCAGGACGACCGTGAGGCCGGCGGCCGCGAGCCCCATCGACGCCGCGATGTTGACGAACTCGACGACCGTCGCCGCGGCCAGCGCCGCCTCGTAGGGGGCGTCGGTCTCGCGGCTGACCGCGTAGGAGACGAACACGGGGCCGCCGGAGTGGCCCATCGGGACCACCTGCTTCGCGAACTCGCCGCTCATGAACGCCGCGCGGTAGCGGGGGCCCGCCACCTCGTGGCCGACGCTGGCGAGCAGCCGGCGCAGCGCCTCGCTCCAGCAGTAGAAGGCGGCGACGACGGCGAGAAAGCCCGCCGCGTAGGTCGCCGGGTCGGCCCCCGCCAGTTCGGCGAGGACGCGTCGCGGCCCGACGACCCAGAGGAACCCGCCGACCGCGAGGAGAGCCAGCGCGAACCCGAGGACGACCCGGAGGATGCGGCGCATCTACCGGCCTCTCGCGGGGACCGGGCATAAGCGCGGTGGCACGGCCGCGCGACCCTCGAGCTCGGGACTGACGCGGCCGCGAGCGGTCCGCGAGCCCGGTCCGCGAGCCCGGTCCGCCGGCTGGCCAGTCCTGCGCGTTCCGGACCCCTTTTACCGTCCGGTGGGCTACGGGGGCGTAATGACTCGCATCGACGTGATCGACAACCACGGCCAGTTCACCCACCTGGAGCAGCGCGCGCTCCGGGACATGGGCGTGGACGTGGAACTCGTGGACAACGAGACGCCACCGGAGGAGATCGACGCCGACGGCCTCGTCCTCTCGGGCGGCCCCTCGATCGACCGCATCGGCAACTGCCCCGACTACCTCGACCTCGATATCCCCGTCCTCGGCATCTGCCTGGGCCACCAGGTCATCGCCCGCGAACTCGGCGGCGAGGTCGGCGAGGGCGACTACGGCGGCTACGCCGACGTGACCGTCGACGTGCTTGACGAAGCGGACCCCCTGATCGGGTCGCTCGCCCCGAGCACGCGCGTGTGGGCGAGCCACGCCGACGAGGTCGTCCGCGTCCCCGAGGGGTTCGCGCGCACCGCCGAGAGCGACGTCTGCGGCGTCGAGGCGATGAGCGACACCGACCGCGACCTCTACGGCGTCCAGTGGCACCCCGAGGTCGCCCACACCGAGCGCGGCGAGGAGGTCTTCGAGAACTTCCTCGACATCTGTGAGTAGTCGACCGCGGACAACGGTGGTCAGACGACCGCTGACGACCCCCGTCGGGCGACCGCTGACGACCGCCGCCGGCGACCGCGGACGACCGCCCTCCTGCGGCGTGGTATTCACCCACGCGACTTCGCAATCTCGACCGGCGATCTCGGAGGTTCGACGCTCGAACGGACCGCTGACGGGCGTCTGACGGAACTCCCACGTTTGAAGTGATCGTGTGGTCATTGGTGGACAAGGGTAGACATGACGACCACCCAGGGCAACCTCGCGAGCCTCTCGCGGTTCGTCTTCCGCGCGCCCAGCTGGTACTCCAGCGTCGGGTTCGCCCTGCTCATCGCGGCGGTGGCCGGCGTGGCGGCCTTCGACTCCCGGTTCGTCTTCGAGGACGCCTGGGAGGGGCTGTTCTACATCGGCATCCCGACCGTCGCGGCGAGCGTGTTCACGCCGTACGTCGACCGCAAGCTCGGCGGCCAGCTCTCGCGCAACCAGGCGTCGCTGCTGGCGCTTGCCTGCGAGCTCATCACCATCGGCGTGCTGACCGTCGCCGCGGTCGTCGCGGTGGCGACGCCGCTGGGCCAGGAGTTCGTCGTCGACGCCCTGCTGGTCGCGCTGGCGTCGATCTTCGCCCTGCGCCTCTTCGTCATCATGGCCGTCTCGCGCCAGCGGCTGGTCGTCGCGTCGGCGGCCGCCAGCATCCAGACCGTCTCCGCCGCCCTGCTCCTGTTCATCTACAGCGGGACGATGCGCTACATGGAGTTCGGCGGCGGCCCGGTCGCCCGCGCCTTTCTCTTCCGGTCCGACGAGGCGCCCCAGCGGATCGCCGAGATGCAGTACATCGACCCCGGGAAGTTCGGCCTGCTCGCACTCATCTGTTTCGTCTACGCCGGCTGCGTCTGGCTCTTCCTCACCGTCATCGACCAGCCCTGGAAGCGCAGCCTCGGCGTCTCCGTCCTCGATTTCGTCCGCGGGTTCATCGGCCACGTCGCCGAGGGGTCGCGCGAACTGGAGACGTTCTTCGAGGACATCGGCGAGGACGCCATCGTCCCGGTGACCGTCCTCTCGGTGCGCCGGCCGGAGGGCGGCGAGAAGGCGCGGTTCGTCCTCCCGATGCTCCACCCCGGCCCGATGGGCGACATCGGTGGTGGCAACCTCCCCCGTCGGATCGCCGAGCAGGCCGACGGGCTGGCGTTCCCGCCCCACGCCACCGCCGGCCACGACTTCAACCTCGTCACCGAGCGGGAGGTCGACACCGTCATCGACACCGCCGAGACCGCCTACCAGCGTATCGAGTACGGCCCGACCGCCACCGAGTCCGTCCGCGTCGAGTCCGGCGAGGCGACCCTCACCGGCCAGGCGTTCGGCGACGGCGCCTTCCTCGCGTCGACGTTCTCCCCCGGGTTCGCCGACGACGTGGAGTACGCCGTCGGCCTCTCGGCGGTCGCCGAGGCCCGTAGCGAGGATCTGGAAGAGGTGATGCTCGCCGACGCCCACAACTGCAACAACGGGCTGGAAGGCGAGGACCTGGGCCACGTCGTCCCGGGCAGCCAGCGCTCGTTCGACATGATCGACGGCGCCGGCGACGTCGGCGCCCGGCTGGCCGCCGCGACCCGCAAGCCCTTCCGCTGTGGCGTCGCCTGGGACGAGACCGACTGGGAGCCCGAGGAGGGTATCGGCCCGCTGGGCATCCGCGTCGCCGTCTTCGAGGTCCCCGGCTCCGAGTCGGAGCCGGGGGCTCGTCAGACTGCGGAGCAGTCTGACGGTGTTGACGACCAGCAGACCGCCTACGTCTTCGTCGACGGCAACAACATGGTCCCGGGCCTCCGCGAACGGATCGTCGACGCCGTCGACGCCGTCGACCGGGTGGAGGTACTCACCACCGACACCCACGTCGTCAACACGATGGAGGCCGAGAATCAGGTCGGCGACGCCCTCCCCGAGGCCGAGATCGTCACGGCCATCGAGGAACTGGTCGCCGAGGCGAAAGCGGACCTCGAACCCGTCGAGGCGGGCATGGAGACCGAGAACGCCGAGGTGACCGTCTTCGGCAACGACCGCACGGAGATGCTCGCCTCGACGGCCAACGCCGCCGTCTCGATGGGCGCGCCGCTGGCCGGCGCCATCATCACCGCCGCGCTCTCGGTGTCGGCGCTGATCTTCCTCGTCGCGCGGCTGTGACGGTCGTGGGCCGAGCCGGCCGGTTCGCGCCCGCCGCCCCCGCGAGACCGAAACGCCGAACACGGAGTCCCCCGTAGCGCTCGCCGTGAGCCGCTCGCTGACAGATGTCGCGCCGGCTGTCCTCGTCCCGGCGGCGTGGGCACTGACCCTCGGCGCCCACGTCTCGCCGGCCGTCTCCCGCCACGTCCTGCTGGTCGGACTCTCGGTGATGACCGTCCTGCTCGGGGCCTTCGCCGTCGTCGCCCGCGACGAGATGACCGGACCCGTGCTGGCCGTCTGGCAGGGGGTGATCGTCCTCGGGTTCGTCATCACGCTCGTCGGCGCCCTCGACCTGGCGGTCACGCCCGGCGCCGACCCCGTCCTCCCGGTGACGCTGTACGGCTGGATGGTGATCCCCGCGCTGGCCTACGTCGCGACCGCCGCCGAGATGGACCCGCCGTTCAACCGGGTCTACCTCGCCGGCGCCATCCTCGCGCTGGCCGGCACCGCCACCTACGGGCTGGCCGGCTCCGACGTGGACGCCGCCGTCGGGATCGCGGCCGTCGGTCTCGGCCAGACCGCCGGCATCGTCACCGCAGTCTACCAGAACCCCGGGACCGGGGAGCACTGAACGCGGGTGGCGGTTCGGGCTTCCGGCGTCCGAACGCTTTTGCGGCCCGCTCGCGCCCCACCCGTATGCGGATCCTGTACGTCGACTGCGACTCGCTCAGACCGGACCATCTCGGCTGTTACGGCTACCACCCCGACACGTCGCCGGCGATCGACGAGATCGCGACCGACGGGCGCCGGTTCACGAACTACTACGTCTCCGACGCGCCGTGTCTCCCCTCGCGGACGGCGTTTTTCACCGGCCGCTTCGGGCGCCACACCGGCGTCGTCAACCACTCGGGAACGAACGCCGACGTCCGCCACCGAGGGGCGTCGCGCGGCACCTCGACCGGCGGCCGCTATCGCACGCTCCCGCGCGAACTCCTGGACCGGGGACACACCACGGCCATGGTCAGCCCGTTCCCCCAGCGCCACGGCGCCTGGCACGTCCTCGACGGCTTCGAGGAGTACCGCGACACCGGCGGCAACGGCGCCGAGCGCGCCGAGGTCGTCGCCCCCCACGCCGAGTCGTGGCTCGACGAGCACGCGACCGAGGAGGACTGGTACCTCCACGTCAACTTCTGGGACCCCCACACGCCCTACGACACGCCACAGGAGTACGGCAACCCCTTCGCGGACGACCCGGCGCCCGAGTGGCTCACCGACGAACGCATCGCCGAACAGTACGAGAGCTACGGCCCCCACAGCGCCCGCGACCTCCACCACGGCTACCTCTACGGCCGGGGACCCGACGACCTCGAGCGGACGCCCGACGAGATCGCCGACCGCGAGGACTTCCGTCGGTGGGTCGACGGCTACGACGTGGGGGTCCGGTACATGGACGACTACATCGGCCGGCTGGTCGAGCGACTGAAGGACGCGGGCGTCTACGAGGAGACGCTGGTCGTGATCTCCGCGGACCACGGCGAGAACCTCGGCGAGTTGAACGTCTACGGCGACCACCAGACCGCCGACGACAGGACCTGCCGCGTCCCGCTGATCGTCCGCGGTCCCGGAGTAAAACCGGGCGTCGACGACGACCTCCACTACCACGTCGACTTCGCGGCGACGCTCGTCGACCTCGCGGGCGGGAGCGTGCCCGAGGGGTGGGACGGCGAGTCGTTCCTGCCCGCGCTCGCGGACGGCGAGCGGGCGGGCCGGGACTTCCTCGTCACCGGGCAGGGGGCGTGGGCCTGCCAGCGCGGCGTCCGCTTCGACGAATGGCTCCTGTTGCGCACGTACCACGACGGCTGGAAGGAGTTCGCGCCGGTCGAACTCTACGACCTCGACGCCGACCCCCACGAGACCGAGAACCTCGCGCGCGAGCGCCCCGAGGTCGCCCGGCGCGGGCTGGCCCTGCTGGAGCAGTGGCTCACCGAGCGCGCTACCGACGCCGCCACCGGCCGGAACGGCGGGAACCCCGACGCGCCGCGGGCGCTCGTCGACCCGCTGTTCGAGGAGATCCGCGAGGGCGGCCCGACCTACCTGCGCGACGCGACGGACACCTACACCGAGCGCCTGCGCGAGACCGGCCGCGAGGAACACGCCGCGGAGATCGAGCGCCGCGGCGGCGTCGTCGAGGAGACGCCCGCCGAGTACCTGCGGTAGCGACGCCCCGTCCCCGGACTGTCCCGGATCGGGCGATACGACGCTCTCGCGTCCGTGAGTCGGTGAGAACGCCGAGGAGGAGATTTGAACTCCTGAGTCCTTGCGGAGACCTGCTCTCGAAGCAGGCGCCTTGGCCAGGCTAGGCTACCTCGGCTCACTCCCCGCTACACGCAGGGCGACTTTATCGGTTACGATCCGTCCCGTCGGCGTCGGGGGATCGACGGACGGTACGCCGTCCGCGACCGGGACGGCGGACGATCGGTCGGCGGCGACCGACCGATGGGCAGCGGTCAACTGGTGGGCGGCCGTCGGCGACGGGCGGACCGTCGGCGACAGGCGGACCGTCGACGGACAGCGGGCGACCGAACCGGCAGACCCAACGCCTAACTTGTCGGCGCGCTCACGGGACTCCATGGACGTAAGCGAAGCGAGCGCGGAGTGCGACCGGGTCCTCGACGAGATCGGTTCGGCGGTCATCGCCGACCGGGAGTTCCTCGAGACCGTCCTCTTGGGATTCGTCGGCCGCGGCCACGTCCTCATGGAGGACGTGCCGGGGACCGGGAAGACGCTCACCGCTCGCAGCATGGCCACCGCCCTGGGCCTCGAGTTCTCCCGCGTGCAGTTCACGCCCGACCTCCTGCCGGCGGACATCACCGGTACCCACGTGTTCAACGAGCGCGAGCGCGAGTTCGAGTTCAACGAGGGGCCGCTCTTTGCCAACGTCGTCCTCGCAGACGAGATCAACCGCGCACCCCCCAAAACCCAATCCGCCCTGCTCGAAGCCATGGAGGAGGAACAGGTCACCGTCGACGGCGACACCTACGAGTTACCCTCCCCCTTCTTCGTCCTCGCCACGCAGAACCCCGTCGAGATGGAGGGCACGTTCGAACTCCCCGAGGCGCAGGTCGACCGGTTCCTCGTCAAGAGCTCGATCGGCTACCCCGACGAGGCCGGCGAGGAGGAACTGCTCCACCGCCGGCTGGGCCGCAGCGAGCAGAGCCCGTCGGTCTCGCCGGTGCTCGACCAGGATCTGGTCACCGACCTGCGCGACGCCCCCGAGTCGGTCCGGGTCGACGACGACCTCGTGACCTACGTCTCGGCTATCGCCCGCGCGACCCGCGAGGACCGCCGCGTCGAGGTCGGCGTCTCCCCCCGCGGGACCCAGCGCCTGCTGGAGGCGACCCGCGCCCGCGCCGCCATGGTCGGCCGCGAGTACGTCACCCCCGACGACGTCAAGCGGGTCGCCCAGCCGGTGCTCGCCCACCGGGTCGTCCTCACGCCCGACGCCCGCGTCGACGAGGTCCAGAAGTCCTCGGTCGTCGACTCGGTGCTCGACGAGGTGCCCGTCCCGACGGTCTGACCGGTCGACGCGGATCGAAACTCTCTTTTGACAACTCTCTCACCTGTCACGGGATGACAGAGTCACGACGGCGGTTCCTGCGACGCGCCGGCGCCGCGCTGTCGGTCGCGTCGCTGGGTGGCTGTCTGAGCGGCGGCAACGAACCGACGCCGACCGACGGGTCGGACGCGACCACCGGTGGGGACGGTGGGTCCGAGGGGACGCCGACGCCCGAACCCGGTGCCGAACCCACGGCGACCCGGACGGACGCACCCACGGCGACCGCCTCGGTGTCGTACTTCCCGACGACCACTGGCGAGTTCGCGGCGTGGTTGCCGACGCCCAGGGGGGCCGGGGTCCCGAAGCCGGGCGGGTACGTCTTCCTCTCGACGGCGCCGGCGCCGCTGTTCGACAACCGCGAGCACCTCGACGACAGGCTCTCCGGGGCGCTCCGCTTCGACTCGATGCTGCACGGCATCGACGACAGCGCGGGGATCCGGTCGGCGACGACGGTCCCGGGCGGGTGGTACACGTTCGAGACGCCGTTCGACCGCGAGGCCGTCGCGGCCGCGTACCGCGAGGACGGGCTGACGGCCGACGGCTCCCATCGCGGGTTCGACCTGCTCTCGTCGGACGACGCCGGCGTGGTCGCACTCGGCGACGACAGGATCGTCCTGGCGCCCGAGTCGAGCACGGCGCTCGATGGTTCCAGACGGTCGCGCGTCGCGACGGTCATCGACGCAGGCACCGGGAACGCCCAGCGCTACGGCGAGGCCGACCCGGACTTCGGGCGACTCGTGGACGCGCTGGGGAGTCACCACTCCGCGCTCGGACTCTCCCACGAACGCGGGGCGAACTTCGCGGACGCGGTGGCGACCGGGAAGGCCTACCGGTTCGGTCCGGAACGGACGCGGGTGCGCGCCGCGGTTGTCTTCGCGGAGGGCGCGGTCCGCGAGTCGGCCGTCGCTTCCTGGGCGGCCGACGCCGACGCGTTCCGGGGGAACGCGGTCGCGACGACGACCAACGGCCGGGCGGTGGTCGCCGACGCGCTCGTCCCCACCGCCGGCGTCTCGAAACTCCGGACGACCGTCCCCGCACCGGACGATGGGACGGCCACTCCCACCGTCGAGTGACGCTCTCCGGCGGTGTCGCCGGTCACTCGTCGCCGCGGTCCTCGACCCGTCGTTCGTTGTCCGACTGCATCTCCGCCTGGTCGATGTCGTCCCGGTCGGAGCCGCCCCGGTCGGAGTAGCGCTGGCGACCCACCGACTCGGCGGGCATCATGTTGAGCATCCCCTGGCGGAGTTCCTCGTCGGACTCGAACGACTGGTCGCCCGAGCCCGCGAACAGGTCCCGGACGGCAATAGGTTCGGCGCTGGTGCGCTGGATCTCCCGGTCGCCGTACTCGTCGACGAGGTCACCGGCCGTCACCGGGTAGGACACCTCCTCGAAGACCGACTCGATGGACCCGAACTCGACGCCCTGCTCGTGGTCGGTGTCGTCCTCGGCCATACCGACCCTCGGGCCGGCCCGCGCAACTACCTTCACCTTGCAAATGAGCGGGGACCTTCGTTCGGCCTCCGCCCCGTTTCTGGCTGTCCGGTCCGTGGTGTGGGTTTCTCGGTCGGCTCTGTCCGTTCCGATTCGCTTCGAGGCGCGCAGCGCCTCGCCCGTTCAGTCCGCCAGGGACCGCGCCACAGACCTCCCGCACGGCACCGCAGACGGCCACGAACCGCCCCAGCCGATTCGTTCCTGTCGTCGCTCATCCTCCCACCGGCCGCCGAGGTCCACGTCGGGACAGGACGGGCGGCCGGTCGGGGTCGGTCGTCGGTCCGACCCGAGGGATGTATGACGGGGGGCGGTCAATACCGGGTCGAGACCGATGGCAGACGAGACAGACGACCCGACGGTGCCGGTGGTGTGCCCGGAGTGCGGGACGGAGACGGCCGTCCCGATCGACGACGTGGCCGACGCGGTCGAGCGACACAACGATGGGGTCCACGACGGCGAGACGGTGGCGCAGGTCGACCCGGAGCTCGCCGAACGGGTCCGCGACCTGGTCGCCGAGGACCTGGGCCTGCTCGGCGACCCCGCGGACGACTGATCGCCGTCGGACTCCACAGGTGTGAGTTTCAGGCGCTAATTCGGCGGTAATCCGGCTTAATCGGGGTTGACCGAGTCGCCGTTTCTTGCCCGTCGGGCGTCTCCGGTCGTGTAGACGCCTCCGGCGTCTCGGACCCACCATGTCACGATCACAGGACCGCGCGACCGCCCCGGCGCGACCGGCGCGCCGGCGCACGGACCGGACCGGAGAGCCGCCAGCCGTCGGCCGGGAGGTGACCGCGACGTGACCCGCGAACTCGGCCGCTGTCGTCACTGCGGGCGGGTGGTCCCCGCGGCAGCGGTCTGTCGGGCCTGCGGCTACGACGCCGACCCGGAGCGCAACCGCCGCGCGCGGTTCGTCTGGGGACTGGTCGGCGTCCTCCTGGCGCTGACGGTCGTCGGCGCGCCGGTCGGGCTGTGCTGTCTGCTGAAGGCGGCCGGCCACCACCGCGCGATGACCGGGCGGGTCGTCGCCGACGCCACTCGACCGCCGCTCGCGCTCGCCGTGGTTGACGGGATCCGCCGGCGGGCGCGCGGGCTCGACGAACGCGACGGAGGTGGCGCCTGACGTGCCGATGCGCTGCCGCAACTGCGGCGCTCGCGGGGCGGTCATCGGCCGCGACCGCGAGTGGACGCCGCTGAACGACGCCGCGACGCCGCGCCGGCTCTACGAGTGTCACCACTGCGGGCATCGACAGCACCGGCGCGGCGCCCGTCACTGACGGGCGACGGGGCCGTACCTGCCGCTCGTCGCCACCTTGCCGTTCGCCGCCGTCCTCGCCGCCGACCGCCTACCTTTCAACAGCGAGAGAGTCCCGCCGTCGACGGCGCTTCGCGCCGTCTGCCCGTGGCGTCTTCGACGCCACGCTGTTCACGGCGGGCGTGAATCGCGTAAACTCCTGTGGGGAACCGTCATGTTACAACTGGCCGTGAGTCTCCAACGATCACGGGCAGTTTCACTTCCACTTTAGTTTACTGGCATTTATTTCTCCACGGCTCCGACGGGTAGTTGGTAGATGAAGCGGACCAACACGTTCGCCGTGCAACCGCTCTCGGCCAATGGCGAGCAACTGCTACGGGACCTGTTGGACGCTTCCGCCGCTCTCTGGAATGAAGTCAACTATCAGCGCCTCATGCGGTACAATGACGAAGACGGCTTCAAGGGCGGCGTGTGGGACGCTGACACCGGAAGTCTCGAAGGTAAGTACAAAGACATTCTCGGTGCGTCCACCGCCCAACAGGTGATACGGAAGAACACCGAAGCGTGGAGAGCGTTCTTCCGCCTGAAAGAGCAGTATTACGACGAATCGAACACCTCGATTACAGAACACCCGGAACCGCCGGGATTCCGTGGTAACGAGGACGAGGGGCGACAACTCAAAAGCGTCATTCGCAACACGTCGTACACCGTCGAATGGGGCGACCGCTCTCGGCTTGAGATACTGGTCGGAAGCGAGTTGAAAGACCGATACGACCACACCGGGCGTCTCCGGCTGGAGATCGCTGGCGACCCGAATTGGCCCGACTACGAAAAACAGGGCCGGTTAGACCTGTGGTACGACGAGACTAATAGCACCTTCCGAGCTTCGCAACCCGTCACTGTTTCTGACGAGACACGGGACGCTCCACTGGCCGACCACAAGGCCGCTCTGGACATCGGTGCAATTGACATCCTCCTCCGCGTGAACGTGGAGGAATCCCGAGCGGTGGGAGTTTCAGGTTCGCAGCCCAATCACCGGACTCCCAGCCCGTTCGGGCACGGGTAGTCCCACGGTATCGGACTGGTGGACTGCTGGCAGTGCCAAACCGCCGTTACCCCTCTCCTCGACCGTGTACGGCGTCCCGGTGTTGTTTTTGCCACGGGGACGCCGGCACGCGTCACCGGACTTGGGGGTATCGTCTGGTTTGCTTTGAGCAGTCGGCACATGGGCACACCCTTCGAGGATGTGACGTTCACCGCCCGCTCTTTCGGATACTGTCTCATTAGATGGGTGGACAGGCCACCTCCGAAGGACGGTTCGGAATCCGCTCCGTTCCGACCGATTCCTCTCCATTACTAGGGTTGCCTGTCACTTAAACGTCGGTATCCCGAAACTCAGACTGCTGTCGAACGTGGGTTCTCTCCCAAGTGACGGCGCGTATCCACGGCGTGAACGCCGTGGTATTGCGCCTGTTCAGCGTATAATCTCGTCGCCTGTACCACTACGACCGGCGAGAAATACCTGTACGAAGGACGAGATCTGTTCGATCGCTTCCGAGAGACGACACGAGAGATCGCTCGGTTGCAGTCCAAGCTACGGGAAGGCAGGTACAGTAGCGAGAGAATCCGACGACTGTATCGCAAACGAACCCGTCGCCGCGACCACGCCCAAGAAGCACTGTGTCGTGACCTGCTGGAACGACTGTACGCCGAAGGTGTCGATACGGTGTATGTTGGTGGCCTGACCGACGTACTCGAAACGCACTGGTCGGTCGAAACCAACGCCAAGACTCACAACTTTTGGGCGTTCAAGCAATTCACCGAACGACTGGCGTGTACCGCCGTGGAATACGGTATCTCGGTCGAAGTCCGGTCGGAAGCGTGGACCAGTCAAGAGTGCCCGCAGTGTGGTTCGACAGACAGAACGACACGGCATCAGGACACGCTCACCTGTCAGTGCGGGTTCGAGGGGCACGCCGACCTAACAGCGTCAGAGACGTTCCTGAAACGGCACACAGAGAAGGCAGTCAGGCCGATGGCACGGCCCGTGCGGTTCGAGTGGGACGACCACAACTGGTCGGAGTTACCACGCTCTCACCGTCCCAAAGAACAGCGCACAGACCCGAGTACCGTCCACCGTGACGGGAATGTTACCTCCGGGGAATCGGCATAGCCGAGACTCCCGCGGAGGAAACCCCGGCGTTCACGCCGGGGAGGATGTCATAGCACCGTCCCGTGTTTCTTGTCGGGGCGCTCTTTCTCGACGGACTCGTAGAAGGCGAAGCGGGCGGCCAGCTCCTCGCGCAGGTCGCTCGGCGGGACGATCTCGTCGATGACGACCTCGCTGGCCATCCGGTGGACGTCGATGTCCTCGCGGTACGCCTCGCGGAGCTCCCGCTCGCGGCGCTCGCGCTCCTCGGGGTCGTCGATCTCCGAGAGCTTGTTCGCGTAGACCGCGTTGATCGCCGCCTCGGGTCCCATGATGGCGATCTCGCCCGACGGGAGCCCGATGGTCGACTCGGGGTCGTAGGCCGGCCCCGACATCGCGTAGATGCCGGCACCGTATGCCTTCCGGACGACGACGCACTGTTTGGGGACCGTCGCGGCGGAGGTGGCGTAGATCATCTTCTTGCCCGCTTCGAGGATCCCCTCCTTCTCGACGTCCGAGCCGGCCATGAACCCCGGCGTGTCGCAGAGGTACAGCAGCGGCACGTCGAAGGCGTCGCACTTCCAGACGAACTCGGCGGCCTTGCGGGCGGCGTCGGGGAAGATCGCCCCCGCCCGCTGTGCGGGCTGGTTGGCGACCACCCCGACCGGCCGACCGTCGATCCGGGCGAACCCCGTGAGGATCTCCGGGCCGTACTCCGGCTGGAGCTCGAAGAACGAATCGGCGTCGACGACCCGCTCGATCAGCCGCTCCATGTCGTAGCCCCTGTTGGGTTCCTCGGGGACGACGCCGTCGATGCCCTCGGGGGATTTGGCGGGCGCGCGCCCCTCCGTCCCCGGCGGGTCCTCGTCGCTGTTGTCCGGCAGGTAGGAGATCAGCTGGGCGACCAGGTCGCGGGCGTGGTGTTCGTCCTCGGCGACGAGGTCCGCCGAGCCCGAGTGGCGGGTGTGTACGTCCGGGCCGCCGAGGTCGTCGAGGTCGATCTGCTCGCCGGTGACCATCTCGACCATCCGCGGGCTGGCGATGGCCATCGCGGACATGTCCTCGACCATGACGGTGAAGTCGGCGAAGACAGGGGTGTAGGCCGCGCCGGCGATGCAGGGGCCGTAGAGGACGCAGATCTGCGGGACGCGACCGGAGAGCATCGAGTGGTTGTAGTAGTACTTGCCGATGCCCTCGCGGTTGGCGAAGAAGCCGGTCTGCTGGTCGATGCGCCCGCCAGACGAGTCCATCAGGTAGAGGACGGGCCGGCCGGTCTTCAGCGCGCGCTGTTGCATCCGCAGGAACTTCTCGACGCCGTGTTCGGCCATCGACCCCGCCTTCACGGTGAAGTCGTTGGCCATGAAGTGCACGTCCCGCCCCTCGAACTCGGCGGCGCCGGTGATGAGGCCGTCGGCTGGCAGCCGGTCGCCGTCGCTCTTGCCCTCCCCGTCGCCTTCACCGGTCCCATCGCCCGAACCGTTCCCGTCACCGCCGGTCTCGGGCGAGTCGTCGTGCCACGCGTCGAAGTTGGCGAACTTGCCGTCCTCGAAGCGCAGCCCCGAGGGGTCGGCGGTCGCGTCGCGCTCGGCTGGGTCGACCTCGCCTGGCACCGGGTCGGTGTCGCCGAACCACAGCTCGAGCCGGTCGCGAACGAACAGCTTCCCCTGTTCGGCCAGCCGTTCGCGGTACTTCTCGGGACCGCCCCGCCGGATGTCCGCGATCTCCTCGCGCAGCGCCCGCTCGCGGGCCGTCGGGCCCAGATCCTCCTCCGCAGTCCCGCCCGTCGGCTCGCCGCCCGACGGGGCCCCGGCCGACGACCTCCCCTCGAACTCGTGGACGACAGCGGGCTCGTCGGCGTCGCCGACGTACACCTCCACCCGACCGTCCCCCGGGACCGTCCGCTCGATCGCCGAGGCGATCGCTTCGGCCTCCTCGACGGTGGCGTCCTGGGCGATTCGGACTCGCATACCACACACCTCGCACGCCCGCGGTAAAATATGCCGCCCCGACCGGCGGCGGGCCCCCGACCGTCATGCCGCCCCGACCGGCAGCGGGCCCCCGACCGTCCCCCCGGACGGCCCCCGCAGCGTCTCCCGGTGGCTTTCAAAGTTGATACCCGCGGACGAACGGGTAAGTAGGTGAACGGCGAAGGTCGCACCAATGCGTCTCCGGTCGCTCGCGGTCGTGGCGGTGGTGGTTCTCGTGTCGGTCGTCGCAGCGACGGCCGCTGCCGGCGCGACCGCCGACAGCGCGAAGCCGGCGGTCGACATCACGATCCGGTCGACCGACATCGGCGACGGGGACACCTACGAGGCCGGGACGGACGTGGACATGACGATCGACGCGAGCGTCGGCGACCGCGCGGTCGACGGGACCGAGCTCTCGGAGGTCGTCGTCCGGGTCAACGGCGAGCTCGCCCGGTCGATCGACGTCAACGGGACGAGCGTCACGGAGACGGTCGAGCCGTCGCTGTCGAACGGCGAGAACTCGGTGCGGGTCATCGTCACCGACGACGCGGGGGCGGTCAACGCGACGACGTTCACCGTCCGGAAGGACTCCGAGGCGCCCCACGTCTACCTGACGAGCCCCTACGACACGGCGCCGTGGAAGTCCATCGACGACGGGACCGCAAACGGCTCCCGGGTCACGATCGCCGGGAACGTCATCGAGTCCTCCGGCGTCGAGAAACTGCAGATCACCCGCACTTTCGACGGCAAACGGTCGACGCGCGTGCTCCGCGACGTGGGCGAGAACTTCTCCGTGGAGATGCTGCTTGGCTACGCCGAGAGCGGCAACGCGACCAACGAGTTCCGGCTCACCGCCGTCGACGAGTTCGGCAACGTCCGGCTCTACGCCTTCGAGATCGACGTCGAGGACCGCCGTGCGCCCGCTATCTCGGTCGAACCGTTCCCCAACGAGACGGCCCGCAACAAGGTCCACCTCGCCGGGACCGTCGCCGACGACGTGCGGGTGAAGTCGGCGAACCTGACGCTCCGGGGCCCCGACGGCAACGTCACCGGCGAGGAGACGATCGCCGCCGAGCGCTCGCGGGCGCTCGACCCCGACCGGCTCTCGGTGTCGTTCAACGAGTCGCTGTACACCCTCTATACCGGCACCTACGAGGCGACGATCTCGGTGACCGACGCCTCTGGGAAGACGACGACCCGGACGGTCGCGATAGAGCGGGTCCCCCAGTCCGAGCGCGACGTGGCGCCGACGATCGCCGTCGACCGCGACCGCACCGTCGTGCTGGGCGACGAGCGACTCTTTCTCGCCGGCGCCGCCTTCGAGGGCGTCACCGAGCGGCTCGTCGTCGAGACCCGGGTGGCGGCCACCGGCGAGACCGTCGACTACCAGGTCGTCCACTCCGGGTCGCGCAGCCAGCGCGTCGACTTCGACCGCGAGGTCGCGATCGACGCGGACCGCACGACGGTGATCGTCCGCGCGACCGACGCGAAGGGCGTCGAACACACCGAGGAGTTCGTCGTCAGCGGTGCCGCCCGCGAGACCTTCGTCGGCGAGTCCGAGACTGACGCGGACGAGGACGGCGGGACCGACTGGCCGAGCGTCAGCGTCGAGTCGCTACAGGACGGCCGCGCGGGCACGGCCAGCTCCGCGGTCACCGTCCGCCGGGCCGCCGCGGGGACGACCGTCGCTGTCCCGGACAACGGGTCACGCCCGGTCGTTGCGACGGCGAACGTCTCCGTCGAACGCCTGCGGATCGACGCGGCCGCGGACACGAACCTCACGGCTACGGTCGTCGCCCGCGAGCGGACAGGTACCGCTCTCAGCGGACCGGACGGGGCGACGGCCGCCGCCACCGTGACCGTTCAGCACTCGGTCACCGACGCCGTCGACGGCGTGACCTACGACCTGTCGGTCCGCCGGCCGTACCTCGACGCCCACGGGCTCGACCCCGGGAACCTCACCGTCTACCGGCTCTCGGACGGCAACTGGTCGGCCGTCGGGACCACCGTCGTCGGGAGCGACGACAGCCGGGTCCGCTACCGCGTCGACTCGCCGGGGCTGTCGGTGTTCTCGCTGTCGACCGACCCCGCGGTGGCCGCGGCGAACGCGACGAACGGAACGGCCGGCAACGGAACGGCAGGCGACCGGACGGTCGCGAACGGAACCACGAACGGGACCGCCGCCAACGGCACCGCCGCGCCCGGCAACGGGACGGCGCCGGACGACGAGCCTTCGGGCGAGGCGACCATCTTCGTCAGCAACGTCACGGTCAACCGGACGGCCGTCGCCGTCAACGAGTCCGTCGCGGTCAACGTCACGCTCGCGAACAGCGGCGAGGGGAACGGCACCTACACCGCCGGGCTCCAGACGCTCCACGACACGAACGTCTCGTTCGTCGCCAGGGAGTCGGTCGCGGTGCCCGCCGGCGAGCAGCGGCGGGTCGGGTTCACCACGCAGTTCGCCGCCGAGGGCAACCACACCGTGCTGGTCAACGGCACCCGCGCGGGCCCCGTCGTCGTCGGCGGGGGCGGCGGTCTGCTGTCGTTCCTCTCGGTCTTCTCCGTCCTCCCGCTGCGACTCATCGGGATGGGGCTCGGCGGGCTGGTTGGGCTGGGGCTGGTCGTGGTACTTCTCCGGTTCGTCCTCGGGAAGGTCGGCGGCGGCGAGAGCGCGAACGGGTGATCAGGACTCGGCGCCGAGCGTCCCGCGCGCCCGCCGGACGTAGCTGTTCCCGTCCCAGCTCCGGGCCTCGGCGATACGGTCCAGCAGTCGCGCCGCTTCGTCGGCGGCGATCCGTCCGTTTCGAACGAACGCGGTGAGCACGAGCGGTGTCGTCACGAGTCGCGAGTCCGCCAGCGACGCGTGGACGAGCGCGAGCGCGTTGAACTCGTCGCAGAGCAACTGGTCGACCCCGCGCTCGTTCGCCAGGGTCACCGCGGCGTTCTCACCGTCGTCGAGCGGAAACGAATCGTCGAGCGCGACCGACTCGACCGTCATCACCGGTCGCTCGTCGAGTACCGCCGCGGCGGCCGAGGCCGACGCGTCGTCGTACTCCGCGACGGATTCGAGTTCGGTCAGGACGGTCTCGGGGACGAGGACGGTCCCCGTGTCGAGCAGGATGGCGAGCGGGTCCGGGGCGTCGCCGGCGACGACGCCGAGACTCACCAGTGCGGAGGTGTCGGCGACGACCTGCGTCATCCATCGAGTTCGTCCGCCGTCGCCGCGACGAACTCCTCGTCGAGTCGCTCCTTGAGCACGCGGAAGTTCGCCGCCGCCTCGTGGCCGACGAGCCCCTTCAGCTGGTCGTAGGTGATCTCGTCGGCGTAGTACGCGTCGGCGATCTCCTGGACGAGGTCGTCGTCGCTACTCGCCTCGCGGAGATACTCCCGGAGCGCGGTCGTGAGCACGTCCGTCCGGTCGGTCTCCAGCACCGTCGCCAGGGCGTCGGTGCGCTCGACGAGGTCCTCCGAGGCCCGGAACTGGACCCGCCGCTTGTCGCTCGACCCCATATGTGTACGTCGTGAGCACAGAAGGATAGGCGTTGCGTCGACCCGCGGCGACTCCGTCAGGACGACAGCGCGGCTTCCACGCGGCCGACCAGTTCCTCGTTTCCGAGATACACCGGGCTGCGCTCGTGGAGCCGGTCGGGGTCGGTCTCGAAGAGGTCGCCGTAGCCGTCGGAGACGCGGCCGCCCGCGGCCTCGACGACGAAGCCCACGGGGGCGCACTCGAAGCAGTGGCGGAGCTTGCCCTCCGGCGTGTCTTCGAGTTCGGGATAGGCGAAGATCCCGCCGTGGGTGAGCACCTGCATCACGTCGGCGATGAAGGCGCCGCCGTAGCGGAGTTTCAGCCGGTCGGCCTCCAGGTTCTCGACGGCCTCGGTCACGTCCTCGGTCCAGTCGGGCCGGCGGCCGCCGAAGGCGTAGACCGTGGGGTCCTCGGGCAGGGTGAGTCCCTCGCGGAGGAGTTTCCGGCCCTCGTCGCCCTCGCTGTCGGCGTCGCCGCCGGCTCCGTCCTCGATCAGATACTCGTCGACGCTCTCCCCGTCGGAGACGACCATCGTGGTGTTGGGGCCGTAGAGGACGAACGCGGCGGCGACGAGGTGGTCGCCGGTCGTCGGGACGGGCTCGTCGTAGACGCTGACGATGGTGCCCATCGGGTTGTTCGACGTGAGGTTCGAGGAGCCGTCCAGCGGGTCCAGGGCGAGGTGGAACTCGCCGCCGTCGTCGGCCTCGCGTGCGGACTCCCGTTCCTCCGAGGCGTAGCTGGCGACGGAGTCAAGCGCGAGCAGTCGCTCGGCGAACAACTCGTCGGCGTACTCGTCGGCGGCCCGGACCTTCTCGCCGCTGGGGTTGTGCCCCTCGACGTACGCGCGGCGCTCGGGCAGCGCCGCGCGGACCTCGGCGGCGGTGTCACGCACTACGTCGAAGACGGCGTCGACGGTCGGGTGGCCGACCCAGTTGGCCGAGGGCGGGAGCTGTTTGCTCATGGTTTGGGGGCTGCGGCGTCGAGGGCCTCGTCAACGGAGGCCTCCTCGAAGATGACCTGTTCCAGCGCGTCGAGGATGCGCCGGGGGTTCTCGCGCTGCCAGACGTTGCGGCCGACGGCCAGGCCGGCGCCGCCGGCGTCCATGACGGCTTTGACGCTCTCGAGGAACTCGCGGTCGCTGGTCTTCGAACCGCCGGACATCAACACCTTCGTCGGGCCGGCCATCCGGGTGACCGTCTCCATCGCCTCCTCGCTGCCGGGATATTTGACCTTCGCGATGTCCGCGCCGAGTTCGAGCCCGAGGCGGGCGGCGTAGGCGACGACCTCCTCGCTGGAGTCGTTCTTGACGGCCTGGCCGCGGGCGTAAGACCACATCACGACGGGGAGGTCGTACTCCCGCGCTTTCTCCTGGACCTCGCGGAACTCCTCGAACATCTCGACCTCGCCGTTGACGCCCGGATACACGGTAAAACCGATGGCCTCGGCGCCGAGTTCCTCGGCGGCGTACTCCACCGAGCAGTTGACGGCGCTGTCGGGCTCGCCCATCCAGAGGTTGGAGGTGCCGTTGAGTTTCGCGAGCAGCGACACGTCGTCCTCGTAGGAGGGGTAGTAGGCCTCGGCGACGCCCTTGCCGACGGCGAGCGAGGTGACGGCGGGGTGTGTGGCCACATCGAAGACGTGTTCCGGGTCCGCGCTCTCGGGCTGGGGGTCGAAGTCGACCGGCCCGTGCTCGATACCGTGGTCGTACGCCAAAACGAGTACCTTCCCGTCCCGCGTGACCGGAGCGTCTGCGATGGGTCGCATTACGGATACCCGTACACGGACCGCACGTATATATCTTCTTTCTGACATTATTTACTACCGGGCGAGTAAACGATTCGACCGTGCGTGTCCTTCACAATCGTTCGTGACGCCGAAATCGGGCGATCTCGGGGATCCGCGGGGAGCGGTCGGTCGAAGTGGCAAGTATCCGACCACAGTCCGGCACGTACCGGGACGCCGGGCGGGACGACACAGTCGACCGGGTGGGACGCGGCGGGAGTAGGCTTACGCCGGCGGCGGGCGCAGATGGGGTATGCGCGGACTCGATGCCATCGACACCGTCGGCGTCGTCGGCGCCGGCACCATGGGCAGCGGGATCGCACAGGTCGCCACCCAGTCGGGCTACGAGGTCGTCCTCAGGGACATCGAGGGGGACCTCGTCGACGAGGGGATCGAGAACCTGACCGAGGGGCTCGACCGCCTCGTCGAGAAGGGGACCGTCAGCGAGTCGGAGGCCGAACGGATGCGCGGCCGGGTGACCGGCACGACGGATCTGGCCGACCTCGCGGACGCGGACCTGGTGGTCGAGGCGGTCGTCGAAGACATCGACGTCAAGCGGGACGTGTTCGCCGACCTCGACGAGGTGACCGACGACGACGTGGTGCTCGCCACGAACACGAGCACGCTCTCGATCACGACCATCGCCGCCGCCACCGACCGGCCGGCGAACGTGGTCGGCCTGCACTTCATGAACCCCGTCC
Source organism: Halosimplex halobium (assembly GCF_051414055.1). Lineage (NCBI taxonomy): Archaea > Methanobacteriati > Methanobacteriota > Halobacteria > Halobacteriales > Haloarculaceae > Halosimplex > Halosimplex halobium. The sequence continues at coordinate 60,199 of NZ_JBLKNX010000023.1, read as the reverse complement.
CGGTGATGAAAGGCGTCGAGGTGGTCGTCGGCGAGAAGACCGACCCCGCGGTCGTGGAGTTCGCCCACGACTTCGCCGAGGCCCTGGGCAAGGAGACCTGGGAGGCCGACGACAAGCCGGGGTTCGTGACCAACCGGATCCTGATGCCGTGGATCAACGAGGGGATCCGCGCCTACGACGAGGGCGTCGCCGCCAGGGAGGACATCGACCGCGGGATGGAACTCGGCACGAACGTCCCGATGGGCCCGCTCGAACTCGCCGACCACATCGGCCTCGACGTGTGTCTCCACGCCTCCGAGACGCTCCACGAGGAACTGGGCGACCGCTACAAACCCGCCTACCTCCTCAAGCGCAAGGTGGAAGCCGGCGACCTCGGGAAGAAGACCGGCCGGGGCTTCTACGAGTACGAGTGAGACGGCCCACCGGCGCGAGAAGGTGAAACCCCCGGTTGACTCTCCGATGCCCACTTGGGACGGGCGAGTGAGAAGGGGAGTGATGACAGCCCGTCGTCCCACTCTCCTCGCAGTCGCGGCCCTCCTCGTCTGTTCGGGCGTCGGGGCCGTAGCGGTCGGACCCGCGGCCGCGGCACCGCCGCCGGAAACAGTCTGCGGTGTCTGCGGGGACGGACTCGCCGCCGCGGCCGAGGACGCCGGCGTTCCGCTCACCGTCGAGTACGGCGCGGCGACGATCCGCGTCCGCGAGGACGGGAGCGGCCGCTGGCACGCCCGCGTCCGGGTCGACGACCGCGCGGCCGACCGCCTCGCCGCGAACGCGACGCTCCGCGAGCGCGTCGTCCGCGCGAGTTTCGACCGCCGCACCGTCGTCGACACCCCGCGGAACCTGCGTACGTCGGTCGCGAACGACACGCTCGTCGTCACCTTCGACCGGCCCGGCGTGGCCCACCGGAGCCTCGGCGGCGTCGTCCTCGTCGACCTGCTGGACCCGCGGGCTCGCCGGGCCGGGCTCGACCTCGAAGCGGACCGGCTCCGGATCGAGGGGCCGAACGGCACCGTCGTGAGTCGCGCACCATCGGCTGCGACCGTCGAGAACGGCGCGGTCGTCTGGCGCTCCACCGACGAGGAGCCGGGACTGGGGAGCGATACCCGCCTGGCGTTCGCACTCTCGGACGGCCCCGGGGCCCGCGCGCTGACGACCGTCGGATTCGTCGCCTTCGGCGTCGGGCTCGCGGAGCCGAGCGCGCTCGTCCTCGGCCTCGTACCCGCCCTCGGGTTCGCTGCACTGCTACTGGCGGTGGCCCGCTGGGGCGACGAGCTACCGACCGCCGAGTCGTCGCGGGTCGGAACGGTGCTCGCGGGCGCCAGCGCCGCCGGGGTCCTGTTGGCCGCCGGGTCGCTCGTCGGGCCCGACCTCGTCGCGCCCGCCGTCGCCGAGACGGTGCTGGTCTTCGCCGCGCTGTACGGGGCCGTCGCGAGACTCGCGGTCGACGCGGACTCCGTCTCCCCGCGCGCCGCGCTCGGGTGGACGCTCCTGGGGGCGCTGTCCGTGGCCGCGATCGCGAGCACCGCCTCTATCGTCGCCCTCCGGGCGGCACTGCTTTCGATCCCCGCCGTCCTCTGGTTCCCGCTGGGTCGCGCTCGCGGTCGTGACCGGACGGCGACGGCCGTCGTCGCGCTGACGCTACTGGTGGCGCCGTTCGGCGCCGCCGTCCTCTATACGCCGTCGGCCTCGCCGCTCCTCGGGATCCTGCTGTCCGTCTTCACCACGGTCCCGTGGGCCGCGGCGACCGTCGCGTTCGGCCTTCCCCTCTATCTCCTGGGTCGCGGACCGGACGCCGACGGCGGAGCGGTCGACTCCGCCGACTGGACCGAACGCGCGAGCGTCGACTGAGCGCGCGGCGGAGAAACGCCGAGCAACGAACCCGCCGTTTTCGGGTGGAGATCCGGCCGACAGCGCGGGGGCTGGCCGGCCGTGATCTCCGGCTGAAACGCACCCACGGAGCGCTCCCGAGCGCTCCTCACTCGACGGGAGACGACGGGGACGGGCACCCGTAAGAAGATTTCGGAGTGCGTGTCGAACGACGGGCCGGCTCCGGGGTCGCTACCAGCGGTGGTGGACGTAGTCGCGGGCGTGCTCGTCGTAGATGTCGCGGACCGCGCCGTGGGTCTGGTGGCTGAGCGGCTCCAGGTCGGCCGCGGCGTCGTTCTCGGCGACGTGTTCGGGGCTCGTCGACCCCGGGATCACCGTCGAGACGGCGTCGTGGTCGAGGATCCACCGGAGCGTGAACTGTGCCATCGTCGCGTCGTCGGGGACGAACGGCCGCAGGTCGTCGACGGCGGCCAGGCCGTCCTCGAAGGGGACGCCCGCGAACGTCTCGCCGCCCTTGCGGCCGACGCCGGCGTCGACGCCCTCCTCGGCGGCGGTGCGGCGGTGGTCGCCTTCGCCGAAGTCCTCCGGCCCTTCGAAGGCGTCGGCGAGCAGGCCCGACGCCAGCGGGACGCGGACGATGATCCCGATGTCCTCGTTCGCCGCCCGCTCGAAGAACCGCTCGGCCGGGCGCTGGCGCAGCGGGTTGAAGATGATCTGCACCGACTCGACCACGTCGTACTCGATGGCCTTGTCGGCCTCCTCGACCTTCTCGACGCTGACGCCGGCGTGGTCGATCAGCCCCTCCGCCTTGAGCTCCTCCAGCACCCGGAAGTTCGTCGGGTCGTAGAACGCCTCCGTCTCGGGGCAGTGCAGCTGGACGAGGTCCAGCGAGTCGACGCCGAGCCGGTCGAGCGAGCCCTCGACCGACGACCGGAGCCCTTCCTCGGAGTGGCCGCCGTCCTCGTCCGGCGCGGCCTTCGTGGGGACGTAGACCTTCCTGTCGGGGTCGCGCTCGTCGAGCACCTCGCCGATGAGCCGCTCGGCGCGGCCCTGTCCGTACACCTCGGCGGTGTCGACGAGGTTGACGCCGTCGTCCAGCGCCGTGCGGATGGCCTCCCTGGCCTGCTCGTCGGTCACGTCGCCCCACGACGGGCCGACGTTCCAGGTGCCGAGGCCGATCTCCGTGACCGTCCAGCCTGTCGAGCCGAACTCGCGCGTGTCCATACCCGATCGCTGGGCCGCTCTGGCGAAAAAGGTGGCCGATCCGGTCGATGGTTCCCCTTCGTGCCGCCCGGTCGGTCGACCGACGGCGCCCCCAACCTATTTCGCCGTGAGTCGGGAACGGTCGGGTATGCCGGACGACGACCCGGATCCGCCGGCCGACGCCGCGCCGGAGGACGCCTTCGCGCTGGTCGGCAACGAGACGCGCGCGGCGATCCTCCGCGCGCTCGGCGAGCGGCCCCACGAGGGGATCGCCTTCTCGGAACTGCGCGAGCGCGTCGACCCGGAGATGGACAGCGGGCAGTTCAACTACCACCTCTCGCAACTGACCGGCGAGTTCGTCGACCGCGACGCGGACGGCTACACCCTCCGCTCGGAGGGGGTCGCGCTCTACCGCCTCGTCCGCGCGGGGAGCGTCAACCGCCGCGTCTCCCTCGACGCCTTCGAGATCGGGCTCGACTGCTACTTCTGCGGAGCCCCGGTCGAGGGGTACTACGACGAGGGCACGTTCGAACTTCGCTGTCCGGGGTGTGACCACCTCTACTCGCACACGCAGGTGCCCCCCAGCGCCGTCGAGACGGGCGACAGGCGCGACGTGCTCGAACGCGTCGACCAGTACAACCGCCACGAGATGCTCGCTTACGCCCGCGGCGTCTGCCCGACCTGCGTCAACCCCCTGGAGACCGAGTTCGTCCCCGGCGAGGCGGTCTGGAGCGACGGCAGCGACCGGTTCGACGCCTTCGTCAGCACCGACTGCGACAACTGCGGCGCCAGCCACTACATGTCGGTCGGCCTCGCGCTCCTCTATCACCCCGCCGTGGTCTCCTTCTTCCACGACCACGGCGTCGACGTGACGAGCCGTCCCCACTGGGAGTTCGAGTGGGCGATGACCGACCGCCACCTCACCGTCCGCTCGACCGACCCCTGGGCGGTCGAACTCGCCGTCCCCTGCGAGGACGAACGGCTCGAACTCGTCGTCGACGAGGATCTGTCCGTCGAGGCGACCCGCGCCTGAACGGCTCCGCGCGATTCGTAGCCTGATACCGACCGACTGGCGGTGTTCAGTACAGGTGACTGCTGTTGTAGTGAGCGGTTGCGGTGCGGTCGGCGTGCGCTGTCGTCTCGGAATCGCTTGCGATTCCGAGGGCCGTCAGAGCTTGCTCTGACGTTGGCGCGCTTTCATGCGCGCGACGGAACCGCGCGAGGTCTTCGTGAACTGTGTGAACGAAGGCTCGTCGGAGCTTGCTCCGACGGTGGATGAGCATCGCAGCCTGCGAGCAGCGAGGGACCGGAAGTCCCTCGGGCCATGCGGGCGACGCTCGGGTCGCCCGCAGACAGCGCAATCGGTTGGGGAGGGTCGTGGCCGTCTGCGGTGCTGTGCGGCGCGGTCCTGGCGGACTGAACGGGCGAGGCGCGCTCGCGCTTGCCTGGTCGCCTGAGCGGGCCACTATCCGCGCGGGCGGTGCGGAGGGCGCGGATATCCCGCTTGGTTCGAGAGAGCTTCGCTCTCTCGTCCTGGCGAACAATCAAGGGGCGAGCCGCGCTATCGAGTCACATGGACTTCGCCCTCACGCAGGAGCAGCGCCAGATCCGCGACATGGTCGCGGAGTTCGTCGACGAGGAGGTCGTCCCGCGGGCCGCCGAGATCGACGAGACCGACGAGTTCCCCGCGGACCTGGTCGACCGGATGGCCGACCTGGGGCTGATGGGGATGCCGATCCCCGAGGAGTACGGCGGCGCCGGCCTCGACTACCACGCCTACCCGGAGGCGCTGGTCGAGATCTCCCGCGGCTCCGGCGGGCTGGGGACCATCGTCGCCGCGCACGTCTCGCTGGCCTGCAACATGGTCTACGAGTTCGGGACGGAAGCCCAGCGCGAGCGATACCTCGTCCCGATGGCCGAGGGCGAGGAGGTCGGCGCGTTCGCGCTCTCGGAACCCGGCGCCGGGAGCGACGTGCCCGCGATGGAGACCACTGCGGAGCCCGTCGGCGGCGACACCGAGGGTGCCGGCGAGCCCGACAGCTACGTCATCGACGGCGGGAAGCTGTGGATCTCCAACGGCTCCGTGGCCGACACGGTGGTCGTCTTCGCCAAGACCGACCCCGAGGCCGGCGGCAAGGGGATCTCCTCGTTCGTCGTCCGCCCGGCGGAGGACGACGGGTTCCACGTCGAAGGGACCGAGCACAAGCTCGGGGACAAGGGCTGCCCGACGGCGGAGCTCCGGTTCGACGGGCTGGAAGTCCCCGCCGACCGCAGACTCGGCGAGGAGGGCGAGGGGTTCGTCCAGGCGCTCAAGACGCTCAACGGCGGCCGCATCACCATCGCCGCCCGCTCCATCGGGCTCGCGCAGGCCGCACTCGACGACGCGCTGGCGTACGCCCAGGACCGCGAGCAGTTCGACCAGCCCATCTCGGAGTTCCAGGCCATCCAGCACAAGCTGGCGGACATGGACACGAAGATCCGGGCGGCTCGCTATCTCATGCACGCCGCGGCCGACCGGAAGATGCGCGGCGAGCGCTACGTCAAGGAGGCCGCCCAGGCGAAGCTGTACGCCTCGGAGATGGCCCGCGAGGTGTGCAACGAGGCCATCCAGATCCACGGCGGCTACGGCTACACGAGGGATTTCGACGTCGAGCGCTACTACCGCGACGCGAAGCTGTCGGAGATCTACGAGGGCACCAGCGAAGTGCTGCGCAACACCATCGCCGACCAGCTGCTCGATTGAGTCGAATCATCGCGATCACACACTCCTCGCCGCCCGTCGCCCACCCCCGAAGCGTTTTCCCGGATGGGGAGCCATCTCGTGATATGGCACGCGCCGACGCGGGGGGCAGCGACGACGAGCCCCGGGAGATCCGGCTCGTCGAGAACCCCGACGGACAGTGGACCGCGCGCGACCTGCAGGTCGAAGTGTCCGCGCAGGGGGCGACACGGTCGGCCGCGCTGGAGAACCTGGACGCCGTCGTCGAAGCCGTGACCGGCGACGGCGGTCACGAGCCGACCGACGAGGAACTGCGAGACCTCGGCGTCGACCCCGAACGGGCGCGGACGCAGGACGACGATCTGCCGGACGTGCTCCAGTAACGCGGATGGTCACGCGCGACTTCTCCGGTGAAGACGTGTACAAAGTGCTGGTCAACGTCGGCGGGTTCCGACACGTGCGAACCACCGGCGATCACCTGATCCTCAGATGGGACCCGCCGGCCGACCACGACGAAACCGACCCGCGGATCGTGGCGGTCCCCGCCCACGACTCGATCAGTATCGGCACGCTGCGGGACATCGCCGACGACGCAGGCGCGGAGAATTTCGAGTCGTTCTGCGCGTGGATCGACCGACACTCGTGAGAAACAGTCGGACGCAACGCGGCCGGACGATTCCCACCTGTCGGGCCGAGCATCGGAACTCACCCGCTCTGTGACCTCGGCTGCTCGCTCCGGACAGAGGGGCTAGTCAGCCAGTCACTCCTCGGCAGTGGGGATGGGGCCGGTGCCGATAACCTCGCGGACGGCCTCGGTGAACTCCTGACGGGTCTCGAAGTAGGGGGTGTCGACCTCGTCCATCACGTCGGCGAGTTCCCGCGGCCCGTCGGGCGTGCGGATGGTCGTCTCGCCCTCGCGCTCGACGATGTCGCTGTGGGCGGCGCCCCAGTTCAGCCGCGAGGCGACGCGGGCCAGCGGCGCGCCCTCGACGGGTTCGCCCTCGCCGAGTTCGACCGCGAGCGTCTCCTCCTCCTCGGAGTCGTCGTCAGCCATACCCTGCAGTTCCCCGCCCCGGCGATTAGAGCTTTCGCTTCCGGGCGGGGGAGCGTGCCGAACGGCGACCGCGACCGTCGAGCGACGGGCTCAGAACAGGTCGTCGAGTTCCTCGTTGACGAACGCTTCCTTGGCCTCGGCGCCGTCGTCGTCGTTCGCCTCGTGGGCCTCACGGGCGCGCTCCATGAACTCGTCGATGCGGCTGGAGCGCTCGACGCCGCCCAGCAGGACCAGGGCGGCGATGCGGTCGGAGTCGAGCGGGAAGTCGCCGCCGCGGACCTGCATGCTGCCGGTCTCCTCCTCGATCCACGAGCGGGCGCGCTCGACGCCCTTCCGGGAGATGCGCTCGGGCTGGCCGGCGACGACGAGCAGGCCCGTCTCCGCCTCGACGACGTTGGGGACGCTGGTGCCGGTCAGGAGGGCGTTGCGCGTCGTCGAGGTGATCGCGTTGACGTTCTCGCCGGCGTCCTCGCTGGCGGCGGCGCTGGCGTAGCCGAGCACCGCCATGCCGCCGGGGCGGAGGGTGTTGATGATCTCCGAGGAGTCGACGACGCTCTCGGCGACCTCGTCGACGGCGTCGATCTCGCCGGAGGCGAACAGCAAGCCCAGCCGCTGGGCGATGTTGTCGTTGATCTCGGCGAAGCCCTCTTCGAGGCTCTCGCCGGCGCTGCGCCAGGCGTCGTTGTCGATGAGGAGGAGCGAGTCGGCCTCGCGGGCGACGGTCTTGAGCGAGCGGCCGGCGTTGGCCTGGTAGATGGCGCCCTCGTCGCGCCCGGGGAGGATACCGACGACGTAGACGGGGATGTCGTGGATGCGCTTGAGCTCGCGGGCCAGCGCGGGCGCGCCGCCGGAGCCGGTGCCGCCGCCGAGGCCGGCGACGATGACGACGGCCTCCGCGTCGGTGGAGAGCTTCGCGTCGAGGCCGTCCATCACCTCCGTCGCCTCGTCCTGCATGATCTCCGCGCCGAGCTCGTTGTCGCCGCCGACCCCGTGGCCCTTGACGCGGTCGCGGCCGATAAGCATCGTATCGATGTCGAGATTCCGCAGGTCCGCTTCGGCGGTGTTGACCGCCATGGCGCCCTGGACGGCGCCGAACCCCATATCGTAGTCGTACTCGGCCAGCCGCTGGGTCACCTTGCCCCCGGCCTGACCGACACCAATCAGGACGACTTTCATACCAGCACCCTCGGCACAGTGGCTATTCAACGTTGGGTACGCCCGAGGGTTCAAGTGCGGTGACGGGACCACCCCCGTCCATGTCCGAGCGAGACCTCGACGCGCGAGTCGACGCCGTCGAACGCGCACTGACCGACGGCGACGCCGACCTGACCGACCTCCAGGACCGCAGCGGCGTCGTCGACGACCTCCAGTCCCTCGAGGACCGCCTCGACGCCGTCGAGTCGCGGCTGGACGAGCTCGAAGCCGGTCTCCAGGCCGTCCGCGGCTACGCGGGCAACGTCCGCGCCGTCAACCGCGAGGTCGAACGCCGCGCCAGCGCCGCGCTCGCGAAGGCCGAAACCGTCGAAGCCGCCGTCGACGGCGACGGGCCGGCGAGGGGCAGACCGGCGGACCCACCCCGCGACGGGTCCCCCGAGCGCACCGACGGCCACGACCGAACCGACCGGGTGAACGCCGACCGTGCCCCGACGAACCCCGGACGAACCGACTCCGCCGGTCCCCCGGAACGCGCCGACCGCACCGACCGCGGCGGCTCGCCGAACGGGTCGTCCCCGGGGCGAACGTCCGGACGGTCGCCCGCGGAACCCGTCACGACGGCGAGCGCGGACCGCGACCACCACCGGGAGGACGAGGCGGCTCACCCCGATACCGGGCGACGCCCCCACCGCGGCCGACCCGACGAACGCGACCCCAGTGGAGGCCGTCAGGGGAACAACCGGCAGGGGAGCGACCCCGCCGGTCGCGACGACGACCAGTCCCGGACGAGCGGGTCGGGGACCGCGGGCGGGAAATCGTCGTCGGCCAGCGGGACCGAGCAGTTCATCGAGCGGGTCCGCGACGCGCTGTAGGCCGTGGTCAGAGTCGCGTTCACCGTCGCGCTGCTGGTCGCCGTAGCCGGGGTCGCGGTGCCCGCCGTCGAGTACGCGGGCGTCCAGCGGAGCGACACCGCCGTCCGGGACGCGGTCGACCGGATCGTCGCCGAGGCGCGGGCGCTCGCGGCCGGCAACGACGCGCTCCCGCCCGGCGCCCGCCCCGCGCGACGGGCGGTCACGGTGGCCTTCCCGACAGAGGGGTTCGCGAGCGCCGGGGTCGAACGGTTCGGCGTCGCTCGACCGCCCCGAGCGGGGGACACGGACGCCGCCGTTCGGACGGACGAGCGCGCCGACCCGGCCGCCACCAGGTTCAGCTGGCGGGTCGCCGGCGGGACGGCACACGCGGTAGTCGCCGACGGCGTCCGCGTCCGGACCGTGCCGGCCGAGCGGCTCCGGGTCGACGGGGAGACGCGGCTCGTCCTCGAACTCGTCGCCGTGGACGGCCGTCCCGTGGTCCGGATCCGGTGACGCCCCGGTCAGCCCCGACTGACGCCGGCCCCGTCCCGAACGGCGGGTGACACTGGCCGGTCCCGAACGCCGGCCGGTCCCGTCCCGAACACCGACCGAGACCGAGTCCACTATGCCGCCGGAGGCCCGAGGCCGAGACATGGACAGACGGGCCTTCCTCGGGAGCCTGGGAAGCGTCGCCGTCGCGGTCGGGCTGGCCGGCTGCGGGCAGGGAAGCGCCGACGCCGGGGACTACGACGTGGGGATGACCACCCGGAAGTTCACCCCGGCGCAGGTCGAGGTCCCGCCGGGTACCACCGTCCGCTGGAAGAACACCAGCACACACGCCCACACTGTCACCGCTTACGAGGACAGTATTCCCGACGGCGCCGCGTTCTGGGCGACCGGCGACTTCGACTCGCAGGCCGCCGCCGAGGAGGGGTGGCTCGGCGGCAACGAGGGCGCGATCTACGAGGGCGAGACCTACGAGCACACGTTCGAGACCGTCGGGACGCACAGCTACTTCTGCATCCCCCACGAGGCCAGCGGGATGGTCGGCGCCGTCGTCGTCAGCGAGGACGCGACCGCCCCGGGGTCCGAGACGACCACGCCGACGGACGCGTAGCTCGCGGCGACCGGTCGTCGAAAGAAATCGAGCGGTCGAGCGGGAAACGCCTCAGTCGGCGGATTCGTCGACGGCGACCTCGTCCTCCTCGACGTCGACGGAGGTCTCCTCCTCGGCGGCGACTTCCTCGGGGCGGGCCTCGAGGGTCAGCTTCTGGATCTCCACGCGGCGCAGCGGGTAGATCGTCTTCGCCTCGTTGTAGATAGCCGAGGAGAGCCGTCCCTCGACGATGCTGTCGACGAGCTCGGCGTAGGTGCGCTCCCGGGCGCTCTCCTCGACGAGATCGATCATCTGGCGGCGGATGGCCTTCTCCTGGCTCTCGTCGGCGCTCTTGGTGGTGAGCGCGACGGGCTGGATCTGGACGCGGTAGTCGTCCTCGGTGAGAACGGTGATGTAGGCCTCGATCTTCGAGGAGCCGCGGCGCACGAGCGAGCGCAGGTAGTCCCGCGTCAGCTCGTGTTTGATGAACTCGGTGTACGCCGAGTCCGAGGCGACCTCGTCGACCTTGAAGGTCAGCTTGGTGTTGTTCTCGCTGGCCTCGTTGCGCAGCTCGCCCAGCGTTGTCTCGATGGTGCGTCCGAGCACCTTGTCCGGTTCGTCCGCGACGGTCTCACCCAGCTCCTCCCGGTCGAACTGCTCGGGAGCGATCAGGGTGTACCATCGCTTCTCCTGCTTGCGTCGTGAAACTGATCGTTCGCTCATGTGTTGGTGTCTGTGTCGGTGTCGTCTGTCCGCGCTGTACTGTCCTCGCTCTCGTGTGGCCCGTCCGTCCCGCCGAGCCGGTCCGCGACCCGGCAGTTGACGACGTAGTCGTCGACCGTCGACCGCAGGCCGCGCGTGCCCTCGCGGGCGACCGTCGTCACGACCGCCTCGCCCTCGGCCCGCGTCGCCATCTCGGCGGTGTTGTCGGGGGCGAGCGCGGCGGCGACGCGTTCGGCGGCGTCCGCATCGTCGTGGGTCGTCGTGATCGTCGCGCGTCTCATAGCGCCTCCCTGACCGCGGTGATAACGGCGCCGGTCTCCACGTCGAAGCGGGCGCGACCGGTCGTCCCGGTCGCCGCCGCAGTCCCGTCGACGCCCTCGGCGGCCGTCGACAGGACCGGTTCGAGGTCCCGGTCGTCGGCGACGAGCGCCGCCGCGCCCTCCGTGACGGCGAGCGTCACGGGCTCGGGCGAGCGGTAGTCGTGGACGAGCCGGGCGAGCGTGCCGACGGGCGCGTCGGCCGTCTCCGCGCGCGCGACGAACAGCCCGTCGTAGCGGCCGGTCGTCGCGTCGGCGACGGCGGCGTGTGCGCGACGGGCGTGCGAGCGCCACGCGTCGAGCGCGGCCTCGCCCACGTCGTGGCCGAGCGCGAGCGCGACGCCGGTACCGGGCCGCTCCCGGGCGACGGCGTCGAGCACGTCGGCGTAGCCGCCGACCGTCGCGAACGGCCCCCCGTCGAAAGGGCGCAGCGCCCGCTCGACGGCGTGCCCGCCCCGCGGCGGGCACGCGTCGTCGCCGACCGTCCGCAGCGCGACCAGCGAGGCGACTCGCCGGCGGGCCGACTCGTCGAGGCTCGTCGCGTCGACGACCGGGTCGGACCCGTCGGCCGGTCCGTCGGCGTCGATCCCCGCCCCGTCCAGCGCCGCGGCGACCGCGAGGCGGTCGCCCGAGAACGGCGCGTGGACGAGCGTCGAGTGGGCGAGCCCGTCGACCAGGTCGGTCGTCGGGACGGCCACGCCCGGTCGGCGTTCGAGCCCGCTCGCCTCGGCGGCCTCGGCGACCGATCCGCCGACGGCGCGTCCGTCGGCGACGGTCCCGGCGAGCGCGAGCGCAACGTCAGGATCCGCGTCGAGTTCGCGCGCGACCGCGAAGGCCGTCTCGCTGGCCGGCTCCGCGCCGGCGGCGATCGAGCAGTCGGCGACCGGGTCGGCGCGTCCGACGGCGACGGTCAGGTCGGCGTCGGTCGCCCGCTCGGTGTCGGCGGGCAGGTCGGCGACCGAGACCTGGAACGGTCGGTCGCAGTCGGCCAGCGCCCGCGCGAGGACGCCGCTGGCGGCCAGCGCGTCGCCGGTGGCAGCGCCGACCAGCCGGACGAAGCCGGCCTCGCGGAGCCGTCCGGCGACCTCGCCGGCAGCGGGGGCGTCCTCGGAGCGGGCGGTGGTCGACATCTATTCGAGGAGTTCTGCGACCTCGTCGTAGCTGTAGGTGAACTCCTCGTCGAGCTCGTCACCGCGGTAGTAGTCGACCAGGCGGCGGATCTTCGCCTCCGTGTTCTGGAGCGCGCGCTTGTTCTGGTGGTCGCCGGGGTTGTCGTCCATGTGTTCGTGCAGGCGGACGGCCCGCTCGAACAGGTTGCGCAGGTCCTCCGGCAGGTCCGGCTCGGCGTCGTGCTCCTCCAGGATCTCGGTGATCTTCTTGCCGGTCGCGAGGGAGACGTCCGGGACGGGGGTCCCGTTGACGCCCTCGTCGCGCAGCTTCAGGCCGATCTGGCTCGGGTCGTGGCCCTGCTCGGCGAGTTCGACGACGCGCTCCTCGATGGCGTCCTCGTCCACGTCACTCCACTCCGGGGGTTCGTCTGCCGCCGGCTTGTCCGAGCTGGACGAGCCGCGACGGCGGGTGTGCATTCGTGCCATAGTTGTGGTTGGAACGCGACTGACCGCTGGTCGCCGGTCGCGGCCCTGCGGCGGGTGCCGCGGGCGTCGACCGCGCGATGCGTGTGTGCGCCGCGCGTTTCGCGGGAGCGAAACGGACGGTTCGGCGCGAACACGGCCGCAATCCCGAGCTGTGCAACGGCACAGCGAGTCAGATTTGCGGTCGTGCGTTCCCACCGGTAGGTCCCGCCTGCGACACTAAACAGTTTCCATCGGCCCCGGCGAGCACGCGACCGTCTCGGACCGCTCCGCCGGGGAACGCCGAGTGTCCGCGCCCCTGCCCGCGCGGACGCTTCGGGACGCGGACGGTGATATAGTATCAATTACCGAACCGTATAGTTTTCATATCTGATATCCAGGTCCGCGCGCTTATTGAGGGCGGGGCGGAACGGGGGACAGATGCCGACGAGTCACGACAGACGGGGTGTGAGCAGCGTGCTGGGGATCGCGTTGCTGTTCGCGATCGTCGTCGGGGGGACGGCGGTCGTCGTCACGGTCGGGGCGACGGCGCTGGACGACACGCGCGAGCAGCTGGACACGAGCCGCGCGGAGAAGGCGCTGACGCAGTTCGACTCCCGGAGCGCGATGGTCGCGCTGGGCGGCACGAGCTCCCAGGGGGTCGGGCTGGCCACCGGCGAGGATTCGGGGTACTACGTCGACGGCGACCGGGGCTGGATGAACGTGTCCATCAGAAACCAGTCCGCGGGGACGACCGAGACGGTCGTCAACGTGACCATGGGCGCGGTCGCCTACGAGAACGACCGGACGACGATCGCCTACCAGGGCGGCGGCGTCTGGAAACGGACGGAGGGCGGCGTCTCGATGCTGTCGCCGCCGGAGTTCCACTTCCGCCAGCAGACGCTGACGCTCCCGATCATCCGCGTCGACGGCTCCCCGACGCTCGGGTCGGGGGCCAGAGTGACCAGGGACGGCCCCACGTCGATCAGGTACCCGAACACGACCGGGACCAACGACTTCGTCAACCCGCTGGACCGGGGCCGGGTCAACGTCACCGTCCACAGCGAGTTCTACCAGGCGTGGGGGCGGTACTTCGAACAGCGCACCGACGGGACCGTCTACTACGACCACGCCAACGAGACCGCCCGCACCGAACTGGTGGTCCCGTTTAACGAGGAGTTCAACGACATCCTCGCGACCACCGACCCCGCCGGGATCACTGGCAGCGGGCGGAGCGCACCCGAACCCTACGAGACCGGCGTCCAGTACCCGCTGGCGGACTCGAAGATCGAAGACCGGATCGAGGGCTGCGAGGGCGGGGGCTGTGACACCTCGACCCCGTTCGACAGCATCACCAGCCCGGGCACCTACTACTCCGACACCACGTTCGACGGAGCGCTGGACGTTGACACCTCCGACGGCAACGTGACCGTCGTCGTCGACGGGGCGTTCGAACCGAGCTCCGCGTCCATCACCGGCGACAACGCGACCACAGTCCTCGTCAGGGACGACTTCACCATCGGCTCCGACCTGAACGACGGCGGCGACCCGAGCGCGTTCCGCGTCGCCGTCCACTCCGACGGCGACGTGCACGTCACCGGCAACCGGGCGTTCACGGGATTCATCTACGCGCCGGGCTCGCACTGCCACCTCAGCGGGAAGGGGTACTTCGAGGGCGGCGCGAACTGCAAGAGCATCCACATCAGCGGCAAGCCCAACGACTTCCACTACGACGAGTCGATCGAAGATGTCGACCTCGACCTGACCGGCGACGTGACCAAGCTCACGTACCTCCACGTGACGGTCAACCCCGTCAACGTCACGAGCCCGTAGCCGACTCTCGGGCCCTCGATTCCGGCTCGGTCCCGTAGCCGAATCACTCGCCCCGTATCCCGGCCTCTGTCCTGTATCCGAGTCCCGGTCCTGTCTCCCGGCCTCAGCTCCCTATCCGGGCCACACCTCCCGACGGGCGGACCGCCACTCACTTCTCGAAGTCGACCGCGATCCGGTGTTCGACGACGTACAGGTCCTGCGGATCGACGGTGACCTCGCACTCGACCGTCTCCGGCCCGGCCGTCGAGCAGTCCATCGCGGGGTGGTCGTCGAGCATCCGGTGCCAGAGATCGCGCCGCGGCGACGTGACGTTGATCCAGATGTCGTCGTAGGCGCCCGTCTCGTCCGCGGCGACGACGACGCGCTGGTTGCCGTTGGCCCGCACCAGCACCGTCGAGCTCTCGATCAGCTGCAGGCCGTCGGTCGCCGAGCCCGTGTTGACGACCTGGACCATCATCCGGTCCGAGTCGACGACCGGCGACCACGGCTGGACGACCGTCCCGCCCTGTCGCTCGGCGCGGAAGATCGCACCCATCACGTACACCAGCTGCGTGTCCCCGTCGTCGTAGACGACCGGCCGGACGTTGAACGTCCGGGTCGCCAGGAACGACTCGTCGGGCGGTCCGGTCGGGTCGCGGACCTCGACCTGGATCGGGTCGGCGAGCGTGAGCGACGCGTCCGACAGGCTGATCTCGGTCGCGCGACTGGGCGCGCCCCGCTCGGTGATGTCGGCCACGTTGTCCGAGAGGACCTCCATCGCCAGCTCCGCGTTGTCCGTCTGCTGGGCGTCGCGCGCGTCCTCCAGCGAGCTCAGCCCCGCCAGCGACACGATCGAGACGACCGCCGCGATCAGCGAGAACACCAGCACGAAACCGACCAGGTCGCTGACGCCCCGCTCCGCCGATCCCCGTTCGCCCGGTCCGACCCGGCCCCAGCCGTCGTCGCTCCGCCGTTCGGCGGCCCCGGGCGGTCGACGCGGCGTCATCCGCGCACCTCCAGGCGGTCGGCACTCGCGTCGTAGACCACGGTGACCCGCCCGCCGGGGACGGTGTCCGGGTGGAGGGCCGTCTCCGTCTCCAGCCGGACCGTCACCGTGATGTCCGGATCCTGAGAGGTGAGGTTGAGCCACTGCCCGGTGGCCGTGTCGTCGACCGCGATGGTGTAGCTCGCCCCGGCGACCGTCTCCGGGAGCGACGCCTCGAGCGACAGCGAGTCGGTGTCGCTGGCCCGGACCAGCCGGTCGGCCGCGGCGACCTCGCCGGCCAGCTGCTCGCCGACGACGCCGAGTTCGGTCCGGACGACCCCCTCGCGCTGGTCGGTGACGAACTCGCCCGCCGCGAGGAACAGGCCGGTGATGACCAGCGACGCCACCGCGAGCGAGAGCGTGTACTCCAGCGCGGTCGACTGGCCGCGCAGCCCCGAGATCCCGGCCGCCCGCTCGCGACCGCCGTTCGCAGTCGCCGCCGGGGGACCGCGGGCGCGGCCGCGACGCCGCGGCGGCGGGTCACCCATCGGTCTCACCCGGGGCGACCCGGATCGTCGTCCGGTACTGCAGTTCCGGCGTCCGGTAGGTCAGGTCGACGGTCATCGCGTAGAGCACCTCGTCGTACTCGGCGGTCGTCAGCCCCGTTCCCGGGTCGCCGTCGACTATCACCGTGTAGTCCCCGTCGGCGACCGACCCGTTCCGTATCTTCAGGTCGTAGGACCCGCCCAGGTCGCCGAGGTTCAGCGCAGCGCACTCGTCGCCGCCGACCGTCCCCTCCGAGAAGTCGATCTCCACGTCACTGGCCCCCGTCGTCGTGCAGGCCGTGTAGGTCTCGGACTCGTTGACGCCGACCTCCCACTCGCTGCCGTCGTAGGAGACGTTCAGGTACCAGTCGTTCGCGTCGCCGGCGACGACCCACAGCTCGTCGTCCGGCCCGCCGTTCCAGTCCTCCACGTCGAGCCGGAACGACCGGGTCCCGGTCACGTCACTCGCGACCGTCCAGTCAGGGGCGCCGCCCGGGCTCTCGAACACCGTGTTCGTCTCCGTGATGTTCGCGCCCGCCGGCGTCGACGCGACCGTCACGTCGACGAGCTGTCCGCCCGTGGCCTGCTGGGTCCGGGTCACGTTGTGGTAGGCGTGCATCGCCTGCGTGACGTTCCGCTCGAGCGCCGCGTGGTCGCTGGGGTCGCTGGCGTTGACCTCGTGGGCGTAGCGGAACGCCTTCTCGGCGGCCGTCGTCGTCGCGCGCTCGAACGCGTGGGCGTCGGCGGTCCCCGCCGACTCGCTGCGGGTCGCCAGGTTCTCCGTGTAGATGGCCGCGTTCATCACCAGCGCCAGCGCGACGAAGATGACCGCCAGCGCGAACGCCCCGACGAGGATGAGCTGTGCGCGGTCGCGGCCGGGCCGACCGCCCGCGCCCGCGGGACCACTCCCGCCCCGTGCGCGCCCGGCTGGGCTCAGATCCGCCACACGACCACCTCCACGCGGACGACGTTGTACACCGCGCCGTCGGACGCCGGCGGCGCGAAGAACGTCGACTCCTCGCTGACCGCCGTCCCCGTCGGATCCCCGCTCGCGTCGCGAATCCGGTCGTTCTCGAACAGCGTCAGCGTCCACGTCGCCTGGACGGCGTTGTCGCTCGGCCGACCCTGGTAGGCGTACCGCCGGCTGTCGGGCGTCCCGTCGTCGTCCTGGTACCGCAGGTAGATGTTGTAGGCGACGCCCCGGCGGTTGAACGACCGGTCGAGCATGTCGCCGAAGTCGTTCGGCGGCGCGTCCGACGTGAAGTATCCCAGGTCGCTCGTCTCGTGGAACTGCTCGCTCGTCTCGTTCCACGACAGCACCGCCCGCTCCAGCGCGCCCGTCTCGGCCGCCGAGGCGAGCACGCCCCGTGCCGTCGCCTCCTGCTGGTTCTCGATGTGCTGGCTGGACGTGCTCGCCGACAGCGGCGTCACCGCCGTCATCTCCAGCGCGAACACCACCGCCGACAGCAGTATCAGACTCGCCACGACGCCCTCCAGCGTGTGAGCCTGCCCGCGGTCCCCCCTCCGTTCGGGGGTTCCCGCCCCCTCGCGACGCGGCGGCCGCTGCGGCGTCACCACATCACCACCTCCACGGTCACGTCCTCCCCGTCGAGCAGCGCGACCCGCCGCGCGCTGACGGTCTTCCCGCCGCTCCCGGCGGGGTTCGAACCCCCGGTCAACAGCGTCCCGCATCCCGGGTCGCCCCGCTCGGCCAGTTGCCCGCCCGGGACGCTCGTGTCCCAGCAGAGGATGTTGTCAGTACCCGAGTCGTCGAGGTCCCCCCGGATCGTCACGTTCACCGGCGTCCGCTCGAGGACTCCGACCCTGTCGGACAGCTCCGTCCCGTCGTACCGACACTGGGCCGGGACCCCGGCCGTGAACAGCTCGACGGTACACGTCCCGTCGAGGACGTACGGCGCGCTCGCGTTGCCCAGCGTCCCCTGGGTCAGCTCGTCGGCGACCCGGTTGACCGCCGGCGTCTCCGACTGGGCCCCACCGGCGAACGGCTCCAGCATCCCCGGGACGAACGCCACCACGAAGACGAGCGTCAGCAAAAAGAGACTCATCCCGATGGCGAAGTCCAGCGTCGTCTGCCCGCGCCGGCCGCACCGCTCGCTGCCCCCGATCCGACGTGCGTCCCCGGGCCGCGTCGCGGACCCGGCGCTATTCCCGAATGCTGACATCGTGTGTTTCCGACGGTCGCCGCGGGCGCCGCCGTCGTCCCCCGAACGACGCCCGGACCGAACCGTGCCTGTCGTGGGAGACGCGATTCCCGGTTATATCCGTTGGCCCTTCGTTTCAGAAGTTGATACTGTGACGTTCGGACGGCTGACACCAGTCGCGTGGTAGTCGCTGACGGAGCCTCCGCGCTTCGATGGGTTTATGAAACAGTCCCGGCTACCCTGATTTGCGTGCGGGCTCGTAGATCAGTGGTAGATCATCCCCCTGGCACGGGGAAGGCCCCGGGTTCAAATCCCGGCGAGTCCATGCCGCTTTTTCCGGCGAAACGTTCCCCGTGAGCCGGAGGATCGCTGCGTGAATCCGCCGTCGGATCCTCGCTATCGCGAAAATCCGGGAAAGGTCGACTACCGTCGGCCGCGCCGCTTCGCGCCGGCTCGCCGCCCGGAGCGGCGCGAGTCAGTTCCCGGCCAGCCAGTCCGGCGACTCCTCGTAGGTGTCGCTGGCGTCGGTCGCGGCGCGGTCGTCGGCGGCGTCGACGAGCGCCTCGATCTCGGCGGGCGTAGCCTCGGGTCGCTTGTGCAGGACCCACTCGACGAGCGCTTCGCGCGTCACGTCGTCGAGCAGCGCGTCCGAGACGCGCGTCGACCACAGCACGTAGCGGTCCGGTCCGCGCCTGTACACCCGCAGGTCGAGGTCGTCGGCCATGGCTCGGCGGTCCCAGGGACCGGACCGGCATGAGGGCTCGCATCTCGACGCCGAAGGCGTATTGTGCCCCAGGGCCCAAGCGGGAGTGATGCGACGGGGGGCCGCAGTCGTCGCGACGCTCGTCCTCGTGGCCGGGTGTAGCGCCGTCCCGTTCGGGAGCGGCGACCCCCGGCGCGGGCCGACCGACACCGTGACGCCCGTCCCGGTCACCGACGGTCCGACGCCGACACGGACGCTGCCCGACGACCTCCCGCCGGGCGTGCTGGCCAACGGGACCGTCGACGCCGACGCGCTCACCAGTGCTCACGCCGCCCATCTGGTCAACAGGACCTACACCTGGTCCGTCAGTTACGACACGGACGGGGCCGACGGGGACCGACTCGTCCGGCGACTCGTCGTCGGCCGGGAGACGTTCACCGTCTCGCAGACCCGGGGCGAGACCGGGCGCAACGTCTCGCTGTACGTCAACGCGACGGGCGGCTACCTGCGGGCGGTCGAGGCCGGGGAGACCAGATACGACCTGCTCCCGCTGCCGGGCCGGCCCGAGGACTACGACTTCGCGACCGTGCCGGTCCGGCAGATGTTCGACGACCGGCGGGTCTCGGTGTCGACGGTCGAGCGCGGGGACCGCACGTACTACCGGCTGTACGCGGCCGGCGACCCGCCGCCGGCCGTCGGCCCCGCGGAGGCGACGATCTCCCGGTTCAGCGCGACCGCCTACGTCACGCCGGAGGGGTTCGTCCGGTCGATGGCCGCCGAGTACGACCGGGTCGTCGACGGCGAACGCGCCCGGGTCACCATGCGCTACGACTACAGCCGCCTGGGCGAGTCGAACCCGACCCCGCCCGACTGGCTCGGCGAGGTCCCGCGGCTGTCGACGCCGGCGCCCGCCGACCCCGACGCGACGCCGGAGGGGACCGCGACGCCCGACACTGCAACGCCGAACGGGACCGGTACGGCGACGCCGGACGGTACCGCGACGCCGTCGCCGAACGGCACCGCCGCGCCGACACCGACGGACGAACTCGACGGGTCGCCCGCCGGGACTCCCGCGAGCGGCTGAACGGCGGACCGGCGGGAGGTCGAGCGAGTCGCCGGCGGCGGACCTCACGACCGGATCGTCAGCATCCCGTCGTTGACCGACAGATCGTCCACTTCGCCGGCGATCTCGAACTCGAACTGGCGGTCGCCGGCGACGACGATGGCGGTGTCGCCGAGGACGTCGAGCCGTGCGTCGACGCTCTCGCCGAAGTCGACCACGACGACGGTCCCGCCGTCGCGCTCGCGGCGGGTGATGGCGATGTCCTCGTCGTCGGCCGCCGCGGACCGGAGTTCGCTGGGTGCCTCCATGGGCGCGGTAGCTCGCTCGCGCACCTGAGCGTTGGGCCGGCCGCTGCAGGCGCGGGCGGAATCGAAAGCGGGCGACGCGTCGTCAGGATATCGGCGGGCGGTCGTCAGGACATCAGCGTGACGACGTACCAGACGACCAGCGCGATCGTGGGGAGGATGACCGCGAACTTGACGCCCGAGAGCAGGTTCACGTCGCGGATGTAGCCGGCGATGAACGACGACAGCAGCGCCTGGAGGACGACCGCGTGGAAAAAGAGGACCGAGAGCATCTGCGTGTTGACGCCGCTGAAGCTGCCGCCGCCGACGGCGCTGCTGGAACCGCTGGAGCCCGTCTGGGTCGCGAGGTCCGCCATGACCGTCAGGAACCGGACCTTCAGCAGCGCCATCACGCCCAGCAGCGTGAGGTAGGTCATGATGATGATGACCATCTGCATCCGGGTCCGGGACTTGCGTTCGAGGTCGATGTCGTCCTGGTTCTCGGAGGCCTGGGCGGCCGTCGAGAGCACGTCCTGGATCTGGCTGGAGGCCTCCTGGGCCTCGCTGATGAGCTTGACCGTCCGGGCGAGCCGCGGGATGTGGTAGCTGTTGTTGAACTCCCGGAGCGCGCTCTTGAGGCTGGTCCCGTAGTTGACCTTCGCGTGCATCGTCTCCAGCTCGTCGGCCATCCGCCCGGAGGAGGTGTCGGCGACGACCCGGATCGACTCCAGCAGCGTCATCCCGGTGTCGTTGGCGGAGGCGAGCTTGCGGAGGTTCTCCGAGAGGTTGCCGATGACGCTGCGGCGCGTCCGCAGGTTCCACTCGTAGAAGATCCCCAGCGGCAGGAGATTGAGATAGATCGGGACGTACACCCACATGAACGTCCCCGTGATGACCGGGTAGGTCCACCGTTTCGACGGGTCGTTGAGGCCCTCGGGCACGTCCCCGCCCTGGGGGACCACCAGTTCCGAGATGGTCATCGGCGCCATGTGGAAGATGACCACGACGGCGAAGAAGGCGATCGTGACCGGGATCGTCACGCCGAGGACGTACAGCGGGTTGTCGCGGAAGAAGATGTGGGGCTGCCTGAGGATCTGGGTCGCGCGGTAGGTCCCCTCGCGGCTCTTGATGCGGTCGAAAACGCCGTAGGTGCCGGTGTAGCTCTCGACGAGCCCGAGGTTGAGGAAGCCGGCGTCGGCCTCGGAGTAGGTCCGCTCGTCGCCGCGGTCCGGGCGGAGGTAGCCGTCGCCGATGGAGTCCTGGGTCACCGTCGAGGTGAGCACGAGGAACCCGACCCCGGTCAGCGGGATGAGCCCGTAGACGGTGCCGACCATCATGTCCATCTTCGACCCCGAGGACATCATCGACATGATGACGAGGATGATGATGAGCAGGAGCGGGAACAGCGAGAGGGTCATGTACATCTCGCCGAACAGCTCCAGGGTGTCCAGCATCTTCTTCTGCTCCTGCTTGGCCGTCCGCATGTGCTTGTCCTTCTGGTCCTCCAGGAACGAGGTCATGTCACCGCCGGAGTCGACGATCGACAGCATGTCCGTGAGGAACTGGCTCAGCTCCTCGCTGGGCGTCTCGATGGACTGGTTGCGGATCGCCGTCCGGTAGTCGGTGTCGAAATACTCCGTCTCGAGGACGATCGACTGGAACTCCTTGGCGACCTCGCCGTAGGTGTCGTCCGCCTGGGCCATCGCCTGGAGGATCTCGAGCTGGTTCAGCCCGCCCACCGAGAGGGCGTACATGAACGCCACGGAGTCCGAGAGGAGGACGTTGATCTCGCGTTTGCGCGCGTTCGAGCGGAAGTAGGGGATCGAGAGGAGCGACCCGAAGCCGACGCCGAAGCCGATAGCGCCGAACACGAGCCCCGAGAGGAACACGAGCGCGGGGACTTTCAGCGCCAGCACGATGGGTTCGATGGCGTCGGGGATGCGCAGTCCGAGCAGCGGCCCCTCCGCGAGGCCGAGCATCTGGACGAGCAGGAAGCCGAGCAGCATGCCGAGCAGCCAGAGCGTCAGCCCGGCGACGGTGCCGACCGCGAGCGCCCGCGAGATGTACATCTCGACGTTGTCGCCCATCCGGGCCTCGGCGAGCTTGTCCTCGATGCCGGAGACGAAGTCGCCCTCCTCGTCGAACAGCACCTGGTAGAGGGGGTAGAACGTGTCCCCGACGGTGTTGGAGCCGCCGAGCTGCTGCGATGACCGCCCGAGGCTCATGCCTCGTCAGCCTCCGCGCCGGCCGCCGGGACGAACTCGCTGAAGTCGATGTCCTCGTCGTCCTCGTCCTCGACGGGCGTGATGTCCGTCTCCTCCTCGTCGACGCCCGAGCCGGTCAGGGCGTCGACGATGTCGGAGGTCTCCTTCTCGCGGAACCGCTCGAACAGCGGCCCGGCGTTCTCGAGGATGTCCCCGGCCTCGTCCAGCATCTCCGCCGGCGGGTCCGGCCGCGGGACCATCTTCTCCTTCTCGGGGTCGATGTTGATCTTGACCGACTCCATCTCCCGCAGGTCCTCCAGCGACCGCTCCAGCTTGTCCTCGGCGATCAGCGCCATGATGGTGTCGGGGTCGTTGATAAAGGCCTGGACCGCCGCCGCGACCTCCGTGTAGGTGTTCAGCCCCTGCTCGATGAGGTAGGCGAGCACCACCTTCCGCATGAACAGCTCCTCGTCGAGCCGTTCCTGTTTCCAGCCGCGGTCGAACTTCAGCTCCTCCAGCGTGTTGGAGTTGCCCATCTGGAGGAACTCGTCGGTCTCGGCCTGCCACTCGTAGACGTCGCGGACGTTGATCTCGTCGTGCTCGGCGGAGTACTCGTTGATCTCGGTGAGGTTCTTGTTCCGGCGGACCTTGTTGCCGTCGACCCGCGTCTGGGTCTGGATCGACACCAGGTCCAGCGCCGTGAACAGTGTCTTCGAGACGTTGATCGGCTCGGTCGTGAACCGCTTGATGACCTCGCCGACGGTGTCGGCGTGGAACGTCGAGTAGGCGGTGTGCCCGGTCGACATGACCTGGAACAGGTCCCGACCCTCCTCACCGCGGACCTCGCCCATCACGATGTAGTCGGGGCGCTGTCGCAGTGCGGCCTCCAGCAGGTCGAACTCGTCCACGTCGCCCTTGTCGTCCTCGCCGAACGAGGGGCGGGTGACGGAGGCGACCCAGTTGCGCTGGGGCAGTTCGACCTCGCGCGTGTCCTCGATGGAGACGATCTTCGCGTTGGACGGGATAAACAGGGAGATGGCGTTCAGCGAGGTGGTCTTCCCCGACGCCGTCCCCCCGGCGAAGATCATCGACTTGTTGTTCTCGATACAGAGCCAGAGGAACGCCATCTCGTCGAGCGAGAAGGTGTTCCAGTTGATGAGGTCCACGGGGGTGAAGGGCACGTCCTTGAACTGGCGGATGGTGTAGTTGGTCCCGTGGTCCGACACTTCCTCGCCGAGGGTCAGCTGGGCGCGCGAGCCGTCGGGGAGCGTGGCGTCGACCTGCGGCTGGCGCTTGGAGATGCCCTTCCCGGAGCGCTGGGCGAGCTTGACGACGAAGTCGTCCAGCGACTGCTTGCCGTGCTCGACGTTCGTGATGATGTTCTCGTACTCGGTGTGGTAGACGAACACCCGGGAGTTGTACCCGTCACAGGAGATGTCCTCGACGTTGATGTCGTGTTTGACCGGGTCGATCCGCGCGTAGCCGATAAAGTCGCGTTTCAGGCGGTAGAGTAGCTTCTCGACCTGGTACTCGTTGAGCGTCTTCGGGTCGTCGTCGACGACCGCCGGCTCCGGCCGGGCCTCGATGCCGTCGAGGGCGGCCCCCTGGGTCTCGACCTCGATCTCCATGCCCAGTGCCCCCTTGAGCTGGTCCATCATCCCGAGATCGCCCTGCTGGCCGGGCGTGTAGAGGTCGTAGCGTTCGAGCAACCGCTCGGTCTCGCGCTGGATGACCCCCGCGCGGTCGGCGTCGCTCCCCTCGACGACGACCTCGTCCTCCGAGTACTTGATCGCCGATTTCAGCTTCCCGGAGAGGAACTCGACCAGCTGGGACTCGATGTCGTTCTCGTAGGGCTCGATCGCGTAGTACTTCTTCTCGTTTTCCTTGCGCGAGTGGAAGATGACCACGCAGGCGTACGGCTTGTTCACCCAGTAGCGCTCGACCTCGACGAAGTGGGCCTTCTTCTCCAGGGGCACCGCCTTCTCGAGGTCGTACCGGTTGACGACCGTCGTGTGCCCGTCGACGGTCGAGAAGAAGTCGTCCTCGTCGAGTTCGGGGTTGACGTCGACGGTCCGCTCGTCGACGACGTCGGCGAGCCGTTCGGCTGCCCCCCCGGCCTCGCTCAGTCGGTCCTCCGTCTCGTCGGGGTCGAACCCGAGGTACTCCTCGGGCTCGAACGGGACCTTCTCCCCGTCGCTGTCCCGCGGGATCTCGCCGTCCTCGTCGTAGTAGTACTCCTGTTTGAAGTGCTCCCAGGTGTAGCGGTCCTTGACGACGAACGACCGCTCGGCCTCGATGCGGTCGTCCCACACCTGTTCGAGCGTCTTCGCCGCGCTCGCGCCCGACTCCAGCCGGTCCTCGACGTCGAGCGGGTCGAACCCGAGGTACTGGCTGCGGTCGAAGCGTCCACCCGTGTGCACGTCCCTGCGGAGGTCGTTCCACGTGTATTCGCCGACGGTCGCACCGCCCCCCGAGAGCTGTTCGCCCCCCGACGCGACCTGGTCAGACTCGTTGCCCCCCGTGCCATCGATAGCCATTACAGGCTAACTGCTAGTAAGACGGAAAAAGCTTTACGCCCAAACGAAGGGGACCGATAATCGGCACCGACCGCCGATCACGGCCGGTACCGGGGCTGTAACCTGTATTCTTCGGAACGTGTAACAGCGTAATGCTATGCGATAAACTATTCGGTGCCGTTACGAGATGAACGATTCGATCCGGGCCATCGCCTCCTTGAGCTCGCCGAGGCTGGTGGCGTAGGAGACGCGGAGATGCCCCTCGCCGCCGGCGCCGAAGACGTTGCCCGGGACCACGGCGACGCGTTCCTCCTCGATGAGCGCCTCGGCGAACTCGTCGCTGTCCGCCCAGGGGCACTCGGGGAACGCGTAGAACGCGCCGGCGGCCGGGAAGCAGTCGATGCCCATCTCCTCGAACCGCGAGAGGACGAAGTTCCGGCGGCGGTCGTACTGGGCGCGCATCTCCTGGACCTCGTCGTCGCACGACTCGAGCGCCTCGACGGCCGCGTGCTGGGCTGTCGTCGGCGCCGACAGCATCGTGTACTGGTGGATGCGGTTCATCGCGTCGACGGCGTCGGCCGGCGCCAGCGCGTACCCCAGCCGCAGGCCGGTCATCGCGTAGGCCTTCGAGAAGCCGTTGAACACGACGGTCCGCTCGCGCATGCCCGGCAGCGTCGCGATGGAAGCGTGGTCGTGCTCGTAGGACAGTTCCGAGTAGATCTCGTCGGAGAAGACGAGCAGGTCGTGCTCGCGGGCGAACGCGGCGACCGGCGCCAGCTCCTCGCGGGTCATCGTCGCGCCGGTCGGGTTGTTCGGGTAGCACATGACGAGTGCGTCGGCCTCGGCCGCGCCCGAGGCTTCGAGGGCCTCGCGGGTGAGCTTGAACTCGTCGGCCGCGCGCGTGGGCACGTCGACCACGTCCGCACCGGCGAACTGCACGCCCGGCATGTAGGAGATGTAACACGGCTGGGCGACCGCTACGCTGTCGCCGGGGTCGAGGAAGGCTCTGAACGCCAGGTCGACCGCCTCGCTGGCGCCGGACGTGACGATGATCTCCTCGTCCGGGTCGTAGCGCAGGCCGTACTTCTCGTCGGCGTCGACGGCGATCCGCTCGCGCAGCTCGCGCATGCCGCGGTTGGCCGTGTAGGAGGTCTGGCCCCGCTCCAGCGAGGCGATGGCGGCGTCGCGGGCGGCCCACGGCGGCGCGAAGTCGGGCTCGCCGACGCCCAGCGAGATGATGTCGTCGTACTCCTCGGCGATCTCGAAGAAGCGGCGGATCCCCGACGGGGGCACGCCCGCGACCCGCTCGCTCGGCTCGAACGTCATGGCGAGATCGACAGGCGGTCGTCGTCGTGGCCGTCGCCGAACTCGACGCCCCGCTCCTTGTAGCTCTCCATGATGTAGTGAGTCACCGTCTGGGTGATCTCCGGGACGGGCGCGACCTGCTCGCTGATGAACCGCGACACCTCGCTCATCGAGTCGCCCTCGACCTCCATCGCGAAGTCGAAGTCGCCGGAGACCAGCCGCAGCCCCTGCACCTCTGGGAACTTCGCGAGGCGCTCGGCGATGTCGTCGTAGCCCGTCTCGCGGTCGAGCGTGACGTTCAGCTCGACGGCCGCGCGCACCCGCTCGGGCTCGACCTTGTCCCAGTCGACGACGGCCTGGTACCCCTTGATGACGCCGTCGGTCTCCAGCTCCTCGATGACGGCCTCGACCTCGTCGGGCGTGAGGTCGGTCTGTCGGGCCAGGTCCTCCGTCGAGTAGCGCGCGTTCTCGCGGAGCAGCGCCAGGATCTCCTCGCGGTCGCTCATACCTACTCTCCGGCCCACTGCGACCAAAAGGGTTTCTCCATCACGTCAGCCCGTCGCACACCGTCGGGCGACCCGCCCGGGTTCGCCGGCTCCCCACGGCCGGAACGGTCGGCGTCGCGGCCGCCGAGACGTGCGGTTTTATGCGGGCCTCCCCCATAGACGGCGCCATGCTCGACACGGACCCGTCGGACGGGTCGGACGGCTCGCCCGACGGCGGCTGGGCGTTCGTCGCCGACAGCGACGGCGCCGCGGACCTCCTCGGAACGCTCGTCGACTGCAACGACGAACGCGCCTACACCCGCTCGGACCTGGCCGAGCGGTCGGGCGTCCCGCTCAAGACGCTGTACCTGGACGGCCTGCTCGACGAGTTCGTCGCCCTCGGCGTGCTCGTCCGCGCGGACGACGAGAGCGACGAGGAGACCGAACCGCAGTACCGCGTCGCCGGCGACAGCGACCTGCTCGCGGCCGCCCGCGCGTTCGACGACGCCTACCCCGCAAGCTGACACACCCGCCGGGTAGACCGGGCGTGCCGGTCGTGGTCACACACGCATGCTCCCGGAAGCGTTCGAGCGGCGCCTCGGCCGCGACAGGTTGGGTCGGGCGACCAGCCTCCAGGCGACGATAATCCCGGCAGGACGACTGCGGCGCCGAAGGCGTAAGCCCGGATACGCTGGTACGGCTCCGCTCTCTCCGGGTCGCGTTTCCACGTCCGACCGGAGACGAACTCCGGATCCGTAGCGGGTTGGCGATCGCGGCCGCTCTGATCCCCGCCAGCACCAGCCCGGCGGCAACCAGCGTCACGTTCATGCGAACGGATAGACTCCGCGATACCTCTCGGCGGGTCAGACGGACTCGACAGGCTCGCCGCGGACCACGTCGAGGAACTCGGCGGGGTGTTCGACGTGGGGGAGCAGCGCGGAGTCGCCGATCGAGACCAGTTCCACGTCGGCGGCCTCGGCGAGTTCGCGGCCGGTCGACAGCGGCGGCATGTCCGTCTCGGTGCCCCAGACGAGCGTGACCGGGACGCCCAGGTCGCCCAGCACCTCGGCGAGGTCGATGTCGGGGTCGAGGTGGCCGCTGACGAAGGAGGCGGGCGCGAACCGCGCGCCGGGCTGGTGGGCGCTCTCCCACTCGTAGCGGACGGTCTCGTCGTTGAGGTTCGACATATCGTGGTAGCCGTGGTCGTCGTGGAAGTAGCGGATCGAGCGCTCGCTGGTGATGGCGTTGTGGATCGCCTGGCCGACGACGGGGGCGCGGATCAGCGACCGGAGCCAGACCCGCCGGCCCGGGACCGTGTCGGCGGTCGGACAGACCAGCACGAGCCGCGACACGTCGGCGTCGCGGGCGGCGTCGGCGGCGTAGGCGCCGGTCAGCGACGACGCGACGACGACGGCGTCGTCGCTCGTGTCGGTCAGGAAGTCGCGGACGAACGTGGTGTACAGCGACGCCGAGTAGGTCAGCGGCGGGCGGTCGGACCGGCCGAACCCCGGGAGGTCGGGCGCGACGACGTGGTAGTCCTCGGCGAGCCCCTCGAAGACGGCGCGCCACTCGTTGCTGGTCGCCGCGGCGTTGATGCCGTGGAGGAGGACCAGATCCTGGTCGTCGGGGTCGCCGGCCTCGGTGTAGGCCACGTCGAACCCGCGCCAGCGGTAGGTGCCGGCCTCGCCCGCGAGCGGCGGGCCGAGTTCGCCGGCCCGCCGGCCGAGCACCCGGTTGGTCGCGGCTGCCGCGCCGACTGCGCCGAGCGTCGCTCCGACGACTGTCCGCAGTTTCATACCGGTTGGTTGGGGCCTCGCCCGCTTATAAGTGATGCTCAGGGGACAGCCCGAGGGCGACCGCCTCTCCGGCGTCGGGCTACTCCCGGCGCTCGCGCCGCTCGGCCACGCAGTCGGCGAGCGGTTCGAGGAGCTCCTCGGCCACGGTGTAGGGGTCGGTCTCGCGGCGCAGGACCGCGTCGACGCGCTCGTCGAGGCCGCCACGGGCCTCGATCTCCTCTGCGAGCAGCTCCCGGACGTCCTCCCGGAGCAGCGTCCGGATCTCCTCGGCGTAGCGCGTCCGGGCCTTCGACTCCAGCTGGCCCGACGCGACGAGGTGGGCCCGGTGGTCGTCCATCGCCGCCACGAGGTCGTCGATCCCCTCGCCGCGGTTGGCGACCGTCTCGACGATCGGCGGGTCCCAGGGCTCCTGCGAGTGGGCGTCGGCATCGGCGTCCTCGGACCCGGGTGCGGTCGATTCCGAATCGTCCCCCTCACCCACGTCGACGGTCGTCTCCTCGAAGCCGTGGTGGCCGCCGACTTCGACCTGGCCGTCGCGCAGCTGGAGCATCTCCCGCAGCTCCTGGACGGTCCGGTCGGCGCCCTCCAGGTCGGCCTTGTTGACGACGAAGAGGTCGGCGATCTCCAGGATCCCGGCCTTGAGCATCTGCACGTCGTCGCCGCTCCCGGGCGGTACCAGCACGACGACCGTGTCGGCCGTCCGGACGATGTCGACCTCGTTTTGCCCCGCGCCGACGGTCTCGATGATGACCTTGTCCTTGCCGAACGCGTCCAGGGCCTTCACCGCGTCCGTCGTCGCCGTCGAGAGCCCGCCGAGGGTCCCGCGGGCCGACATCGACCGGAAGAACACGTCCATGTCGCCGACGTTCGAGGCCATGCGGATCCGGTCGCCGAGGACGGCACCCCCAGTAAAGGGCGAGGCCGGGTCGATGGCGATGACGCCGACGGTCAGCCCCGCGTCGCGATAGGTGGCCGCGAGCTTGTCGACCAGCGTCGACTTGCCGGCGCCGGGACTGCCGGTGATCCCGATCACGTCGGCGTCGCCGGTGTGGGCGTGTAGCTGGGAGACGAGGTCGCGATACCCCGGCGAGCGGTTCTCGATCTTCGTGATCGTCCGCGCCAGCGCGCGGTGTTGTCCGTCGAGGAGATCCGCGATGAGGGGGTCCAGATCCGGATCTGGGCTCGAGTCCGGATCCGGGTCCGGGCCCGAGGGGTCACTGTCCGCGTCGGTCCCCTCCTCCCCGCTCGTCATCGTCGCTCGGGCGCGTGCTCGCGGATGTAGTCGATCATCTCGTCCATCGACGCGCCGGGGCCGAAGATCTCGGCGACGCCTTCCTCGCGCAGACGCTCCTTGTCGTCGTCGGGGATGATCCCGCCGACCAGCACCAGCGTGTCCTCGCGGGCGCCGTACTCCTCGAGGCCGTCCATGATCTTCGGGACGAGCGTGTTGTGCGCCCCCGAGAGGATGGAGATGCCGAGCACGTCCACGTCCTCCTGGACCGCCGCCTGGACGACCTCGTCGGGCGAGCGGTGCAGACCGGAGTAGATGACCTCGAACCCCGCGTCCCGCAGCGCCCGCGCGATGACGTGTGCGCCCCGGTCGTGGCCGTCGAGCCCGACCTTGGCGACGAGACAGCGGATCTGCCGTTGGCCCTGCTCTGCGCTCATACCCCCTAGTTGGCCCGTTTGAGGTTTCACGTTTGCGGTGATTTTTGCGAGGGGCGGGAGGGACGCGCCGGCGGAGACCTGCCGCGGTGACCGTCGCGACCGGCCACCCGCGATTCCGAAGCGGGTATACCGGCGGCGTCCACAGATCCGGTATGGCAGTCGCCGACTCCCTGCAGTCGCGGGCGCGGGCGAACCCGCGCCGCGTCACCGCCGTCCTCTCGGCGATCGGGTACGTGCTCGTAATCGGCGCGTTCACCCCGTACGCGCCGTTCCCGACGATTAGCAACGACCTCGTCATCCTGCTGGGCGACGCTATCGCCGTCGTCAACTCGCTGGCGCTGGTCTCGATCCTCGTCGGGGTGCGCTACATCAAACGGGGCGAGGTGGCGAAGCACCGCCGAGCGATGCTGACGGCGTTCTCGCTCATCATGGTCTTCCTCGTGATGTACCTGCTGAAGGTCGGCGGCGGCTTCGAGAAGGCGATCCTCGCCGAGGGCGCCGTCTACTACGCCTACCTGGCGATGCTCGCGGTCCACATCGTCCTGTCGGCGGTGGCGGTGCCCGTCGTCCTCCACGCCGTCGTGCTCGGGCTGACCCACAGCCCCAGCGAGTTGCGCGATACGTCCCACGCCCGCGTCGGCCGGATCGCCGTCGCAGCGTGGTCGCTCAGCCTCTTCCTCGGCATCGTCACCTACGTCATGCTCAACCACGTCTACATGTGGGAACCGCGCGGCCACGGCGCAGCCCTGTTGCTCGCCGTCGGGCCGTCGCTGCGTGCGCTCCGGGGCGAAGCCAACAGCGACCGCGACGACGCCTGACTCGACGGACGCGACGAGCGGCGACCGGCTGCCGGACCGCCCAGCGCGCACACGGCCCGCAGCGTTTTCCGCGCTCGCGTGTTACCGATCCGCATGGCAGAGCAACCCGACGCACCGGCGGGGAGTCCGGCGAACGGCGCGACACCGACAGGGGCGACCGGACCGCACGGCGGATCGGGCGAGGGGTCGGGCGGCAACGGCCGCTGTGACTACTGTCGGCTCCCGGTCCCGGGCGAGCCGGTCGTCGCCGAGCGCGACGGCCACCGGTACACGTACTGCTGTGTGTCCTGTCGGGAAGCCGCCGGCGAGGGCGACAGGGTGTTCACCCAGTTCCACGGCTGTCGCCGGGTGCCGACCGGGGTCGACCCGCTGGACGAGAGCCTTCCGCAGGGGATCCCCCGCAACTCGTTCGTCCTCCTGACCGACCTGGCGGGCACCCGGACGGAATCGATCCAGGCCGAACTGGTGTGGCGCGCACTCCAGCGGGGCGAACCCGCCGTCTTCGTCTCCTTCCTCGAACCGCCGATGTCGGTCGTCCAGGAGTTCGTCACGCTGGACTGGAACGTCCTCCCGTACCTGGAATCCGGGCAACTGCAGATCCTCGACTGTTTCACCTACCGCCTCGAGAACCGCGAGCGGATGTACGACCGGCTCAACGACTGGAACGCCTTCCTCTCGGAGACGGCCGCCGACGCGACCACGCAGGTCCGCGACCCCACCGAACTCGGAGAGCTCCACAACCGCATCGACGACGTGCTCGAAGAGCAGGAGATGGAGGACCGAGGGGTCGTCGTCGTCGACTCGCTGACGGAGTTCGGCTCGCTCGTCCAGCCGGTGCAGGCCTACGACTTCCTCAAGGACGTGCGCGCCGAGGTGTGCAAGAGCCGGTTCGTCCCCATCTACGCCGGCGCGACGGTCACCGGCGAGGACCAGCAGTTCCCCCACGACCTGAACTACATGGTCGACGGCATCGTCGAACTCAACCTCGACGAGGAGCTGGTCGAGGGCTCGCTGATGAAGCAGATCCGCGTCCGGAAGATGAGCGGCGTCCTCACGCTGCCGAAGTGGACGCTCTACGAGTACACCGCCGGCGAGGGGATCGTCACCATCGAACTCCACGAGGGACCGCCCGGCGAGGGCGACGGCGAACAGGGCGGTCCGGCCGATCAGCAGGTGAACGGACAGTCGTCGGGCGGATCCGGCGAGGGGTCTGCGGGCGGTGACCTCGGCCAGGGACCGCCCGCGGGCCAGTCGGCAGCGGGCGGGCCAGTCGACGATTCGCCGGCCGGCGGGAGCGACGGGAGCCAGGCGGGGAACGACGGCGACCCGGACGGGGAGTGACCGGACGGGAACCGTCAGTCCGTCCGCGGGAGCGCGACGGCGCCGGCGGCGACGGAGACGGCGGCGAGCGCGACGAGCGCGAGCAGGTAGCCGAGTTCGGGCGCGAG
The DNA here is from genome assembly GCF_051414055.1 of Halosimplex halobium. Classification (NCBI taxonomy): domain Archaea; kingdom Methanobacteriati; phylum Methanobacteriota; class Halobacteria; order Halobacteriales; family Haloarculaceae; genus Halosimplex; species Halosimplex halobium. The sequence continues at coordinate 27,889 of NZ_JBLKNX010000023.1, read as the reverse complement.
CGGACCGGTCGCGGGGACGGCGCCGCCGTCGGTCGTCGCGCGGACGCCGCGGGCGAAGTAGGTCAGCGGCGAGAGCATCGTCGCCGGCTCGAACCACCCCGGAAGCAGATCCAGCGGGACGAACGTCTCCGAGAGGAACAGCAGGGGGAGCGCGATGGTGTTGCTCGTCGCGATGACGCCGTCCTGGGAGTCGGCGGTCGCGCCGATGACCGCGCCGATCCCGCAGAACAGCGCGACGCCGACGACGACGTAGGCCACGAGCAGGAGCGCGACGGCCGGCGAGAGCGGGATCGCCGCGCCGGTCAGCGCGACGACCAGCGCCAGTAGCATCAGCGCGGCGAGGCCGATGACGACGACGTTGACGAGCGTCTGGGCGAGCAGCCACTCACCGCGGGTGAGCGGCGTCGTCGCGAGCTTCTCGAAGCGGTTGCCCTCGCGGTGGCGCGCGACCTCGCTGCCGACCCGCGACAGCGGCGTAAAGAGTACGACCACGGCGAGATACCCCGGGACGTAGTAGACCGCCGGCTCGGTGAACAGCCCGCCTCCCGTGGGCTGGGTCTGGACCAGCGCGCCGAAGATGACGACAATCAGGAGGGGGAACAGGAACGTGAAGAAGACGGCCGTCCGCCGGCGGAGAAAGGAGCGCCAGCCCGCGCGGACCGACGCGGTCACGCGGCCGACCCGGGTCATCGCTCGCCCTCCCGAGCCGAGTCGCCGTCGGCCCCGCCCGCAACCGCCGCACGCTCGCGGCGGCGGCCGTCGTAGGTCCTGCCCTCGCCGGCGAGTTCGAGGTACACGTCCTCCAGGTCGGGTTCCGACCAGGTGAGCGCGTCGTAGCTGGCGCCGGCCGCGGCCAGCGCGTCGACCACGTCGCCGATGGCCTCCGGCGGCACGTCGGAGACGACCAGGGAGTCGCCGGCCCGCTCGGCCGGGTACGAGAGGTTCAGATCAGCGGGGTCGCCGTCGGTCTCGACGACGAGGCGGCTTTCGCCGCCGTACTCCGCGACCAGCGCGTCGGGGTCGTCCGCGGCGACGAGCCGGCCGTCGGCGAGGAGGCCGACGCGGTCGGCCAGCCGGTGAGCCTCGGCCATGTCGTGGGTCGTGAGGACGATGGTCGTCCCGCCGTCGGCCAGCGATTCGAGGAGGTCCCACAGCGCCCGGCGGCCGGCGGGGTCGATGCCGGTCGTCGGCTCGTCGAGGAAGAGCAGATCGGGGTCGTTGACCAGCGCCGAGCCGACGCAGGTCCGCCGTTGCTGGCCGCCCGAGAGGTTCTCGTACCAGGTGTCGGCGTCGTCGGCCAGACCCACGTCCGACAGGACCGCGTCGACCGACCGGGCCTCGTCGTAGAGGCCGGCGTAGTAGGCGAGCAGTTCGCGGGCGGTGAGCCGCGCGGGCGGGTCGAATGCCTGCGGGAGCAGGCCGACGCGCTCGCGGTCCACCTCCCGCGGGTCGGCGCCGAACAGTTCGACCGACCCGCCGGCGTCGGTCGTCCCCGTCAGCGCGCGGACGAGCGTCGTCTTGCCCGCGCCGTTCGGGCCGACGAGGGCGAACACCTCGCCCGCGTCGACCGAGAGGGAGACGCCGTCGAGCGCGACCGTCTCGCCGTAGGACCGGCGTACGTCCTCGGCGACGAGCGTCGCTGTCATGGGCGAATCGACGGCAGCGCGGCGCAAAGGCGGTTCGGTTCGGGAGCGTCCCGCGACCGGGTCTGACGAACGGAGAGCGTGGACGGATTCGGAGGGAAGGGCGGCGTCAGCGGGGGGAAGGCGACACAGCAGCGGCGTGGTGTGGAGGGCCGAACGGCAGCGGGACGGATGGAGGGCCGAACGGCAGCGGGACGGATGGAGGGCCGAACGGCAGCGGAGAGGGACGGCGACGGGGGCGGGTGGCGGGGTGCGTCAGCGGGGACCGGTAGAGGGGAACCGGTGAGGTGGAGGGGAACCGTCAGCGGGGAACCGGTGAGGTGGAGGGGGAATCCTCAGACCGTGCCCGGAGCGGGGTCGGGCGGCGGCGTCTCGGTGACCCCGTCGCCGCCGTCGCGGCGGCGGGCGGCGATGGTGAGCGCGCCGGCGCCGAGGCCGAGCAGGGCGACGCCGAACGTCAGCAGGTCGCCGAAGAGGGGGATCCGCGCCAGCAGTTCGATACCGACGACGCCGACGACGAGCGCGGCCCAGCGGTTCTCGACGCCGGCCTCGGCGAGCGCGCGCCGCCCGACGAGATACTCGCCGTAGACCAGCGCGACCCAGGCCGCCAGCGCGAAGACGGCGCCGCCGGCGAACGCCAGCGGGAGTCCGACGATAGTCAGCGCCACCGCGACCAGGGTGGCGGGGACCGCGATCATCGTCGCCAGACCGGCGGCGACCGAGCGACCGGGCTGGTCGGTCACCGTCTCGACCATCTCCCCCGAGAAGTCGGGGAAGACCACGAGCAACAGGGCGCCGACGACCAGGGCCCCGACGACGGTGACGAGGCCGACGACCGGCGAGGGCAGGAACGCCAGTTCGTCGAGCGCTTCGAGCTCGTCGACGGTGACGCCCCACTGGAGGCTGTCGAGGCTCAGGCTCTCGTCGTGGGTCACCGTCCCGTCGACGGTGGCCCCCTCGGCGCGGTCGAGGCGCTCGCCGTAGGCCACGTCGCCGTGAACGGTCGCACCGTCCGCCAGGCGGACGGTCTCGGAGCCGGTCACGTCGCCGTCGACCGTTCCGGCGACGGTGACTGTCCCGGCCGCGGCCTCCACGTCGCCGCCGACCGTGGCGTCGGGGCCGACCTCGACCGAGCCGGCGGCCGCCTCGACGGTGCCGCCGACGCGGCCCTCGACGGTGACCGAGCCGGCGGCGGCCTCCACGTTCTCGGTCACCTCGCCGGTGACCCGGACGGAGCCCGCGGCGGCCTCCACGTCTCCCTCGACGGTCCCGTGGACGACCACGTCGCCGCTCACGACCTCCAGGTCCGAGACCGTCTCGTCGGGGCCGACGACCACGTCGCTGCCGACGGTCTGGTCGGCGGTCGACCCGGTAGCGCCCATCGCGGGTGCCGCGGCGTCGTCGTTGTCGAACGGTACTGCGGCCGCCGCGCCGGGGACCAGCGCGGCGGCGACGGCGAGCGCACACAGGAGCGCGACGAACCGCGTCGCGCCGGCGGGGGACTCAGTCCGGCTCATGCAGTTCGACGTAGCGCCCGCTACACCCTGTATAAGGGAGGAGAGTTTCCGACCCGGTAGTCCGGGGAAAGATTCAAGTAGGCGTTCAGAGCGCGGCGCGCACGTCGCGGACGATGGCGTCGATGTCGAAGGTATCCCGCTCCTTGTCGTAGACGATCTCGTCGCCGACCTCGACGCGGAAGACGCCGTGGTCGCCCATCACCAGTTCGAAGCGGTCGATCTCCCCCTCGAGGCTCGTGAGGATCGCCTCCTGGGTGTCGAGCGCCCGCTCGCGGAACCCGCAGGGGACGCAGTACTCCAGCGTGACTGTCGTCATGCCCGTCCGTACGTCCCGCCCGGCGATAAAGGTGTACGCCCCTCGTTCGGGAGAGTCGAGTACGACAGGATCCTTTGCCGCTCACATCGCTCCTGGGGGCCAGTACCGACCCCCTTCCACACCGACCCCCAGGGGCTTACGTCCGGGGTACAATGTCGGGGTATGCGACGCGTCATCGTCGACACGGACACGGCCGGCGACGACACCCAGGCGCTGGCGCTGTCGGTCCTGACCGACCGGCTGTCCGTCGAGGCCGTCACCGTCGTCGCTGGCAACGTCGACTTCGACCGCCAGGTCGAGAACGCGAAGTACACCCTCTCGCTGGTCGATGCGACCGATATCCCCGTCTACGAAGGCGCCCGCTCGCCGCTGGTCAAGTCCCACGAACACGCCACCGAGATCCACGGCGAGGGCGGGCTCGGCGGCGACCTCTTTCCCGACACCGACATCGACTCCGCGGAGGGGTTCGCGCCCGACGAGATCGTCGCCCGCTGTCGCGAGTCGCCGGGCGAGGTCACCCTGCTCTGTATCGGGCCGCTGACCAACATCGCGCTCGCGCACGCCCGCGAGGAATCACTCCCGGAACTCGTCGACGAGGTGTGGGTCATGGGCGGCGCCGTCGAGTGCCGGGGCAACGTCACCCCCGCCGCCGAGTTCAACGTCTGGGCCGACCCCGACGCCGCGAGGCGGGTCGTCGACGCCTTCGACGTGACGCTCGTCGACTGGGGGCTCTGCCTGCGGACCGCGCTCGGCCCCGACACCCTCGAGGAGATCGACGCGATCGACACCGACCTGGCGGACTTCTTCCGCGAAGTCACCAGGGTCGTCCGCGACCGGGGGGAAGCCGCCGGACTCGACGGTATCACCCAGCCGGACGGCCTCGCCGCGGCGCTGCTGGCCTACCCCGAGCTCCGCGAGCGCGTCGAGTCGTACCCCGTGACGGTGGACGACCGCGAGGGCCTGACCCGGGGGTACACGAGCGTCGATTTCGAGGGCGTAACCGACGAGCCTGCGGACACCCGCGTCGTCGAAGCCGCCGACTCGGAAGGGTTCGCCGACGTGATCCTGGCGATGTTGCGGGAACGGGACCCCGACGCCGTCTTCGAGTAACCGCTCCGTCCGACGACCGCGTCGCTCGCGAATTTGCTCCGGTAGAAGTGGGTTGGGGCGGATTTGAACCGCCGGCCTCCTCCATGTCAAGGAGGTGTCATAACCAACCTAGACCACCAACCCTCGCGTGCTTGCCTGCTGCATCTACGCGTTGACGGCAGGGATAATTGAAGGTTTCGAAGACGGCCCGCCGGTCGGGGGTCGATCCGCGGGACAGCGCCCTATTCAGTTCGACCGCTGTCGGGACGCGGCCGGGTGGGGCCCCGGCGGGGGACACCGCTCAGAACGAGAAGTCGTCGTCCTCCTCGCGCATTCCGGGGTCCTCGGCGGTGTCCCACATGTCGTCGGCGAACTCGTCGGCCATGTCGGTCTCGGTGACCTCCTCGCCGGTGTCGCGGGTGTAGGCGTCCAGTCCCATCGAGAGCAGTTCCTCGACCGCGGCCTCGCGGCTGACGAACTCCTCCTCGGTCATGCGTTCGAGCTTCGTGAACACGTCCTCCGGAAGTGATACTTCGACTGTGGGCATGGGTTGTCGGTTTACACTCGGGAGTCAAGTGTTTTGAGTATTTGGGCTGTGAGCGTTCCCCCGTCCACCCGGGCGGCCGATGTGACCGGTTACTGGGCGGCGGTGATCGACAGCTCGACGGTCGCCGTCGCGCCGCTCGACCCGCCCGAGGAGTCGGTCGACTCCGACCCCCCGTCCATCGACTCGGTTCCCTCCGCGTCCGTCGCAGTCGACTCCACGGTCGCGGTCTCGTCCGCCGAATCGGTCGGCTCCGGCGTCGCGGTCGGCGTCGGTTCCGGCGTCGGCGGCTGTGCACGCCCCATCTCGGAGTTGTCGAAGGTCAGGTAGTACGACCCCTCGCTGATGTCCGCCGACGAGGACCCCTCCATGTTGTCCTGGACGGTGTGCGCGGAGTTGTAGTTGACCTGGTACCCCTGCTCGAAGTAGTTGAACTCGCCCTCGCGGATCATCAGCACGTCGATGGCCGGCCCGCTCGTGACGGTGAACTCGTATTTGAGCGCGCCGCCGTCCGGGAAGGAGAACTGGTACGCCTTGTGCTCCCCGGCGGGGATCTCGATCGTCTCGTCGATCTCCTCGAAGATATCGGTCACGTCGGTGTGTTCGGGGAACGGTCCCGAGTTGCCGCCGCCCCCGCCACCGCCGCCGCCACCGCCGCCACCGCCACCACCGCCACCGCCGCCACCACCGCCACCGCCGCCTGCGGAGCCACCGTTTCCACACCCCGCAAGCGCCGAGAGACTTGCTGCACCCATCGCCAGGACTGCACGACGTGTTCGAGCCATGGGGCCAGATACCGTCTTCCATTACAAATATGTGTCGACCACTAACACACGCGTTAGCGGGGACGAACGGTGTGTCTTCCGCCGGGGTAGGGTCACGCTACCGACGACCGGACCCCCCTCCCGCCCGTTCGCGACCGGCCGTCGGACAGTCCCGTTACATTCGAGCCGGACGACTGCCTGTCGCCCATGATCGGTGTCGCCCGGCAGAACGGGGCGTAAACCGCCGGGTCGGTCGTGTCGGTGGGTTTCCGCGGCGTTCTCGGGATCAGTAACTACCCTTCAGCGCCGGCTTGAACCGCGAAACCACCGGTTGAACCGGGGATCCGGGGGAAACGCAACCCCGGGTTTATGTAGGTAACCGAGAAGCGTGTGGGTACCACCGCGCAACCGCGCGGGGCTATCCATGCACATCAACGGGCTACGTTCGGACGACGACGCGGTGTCGCCGGTCATCGGCGTCGTGCTGATGGTCGCGATCACGGTCATCCTCGCGGCCGTCATCGCGTCGCTCGTCCTCGGGTACGGGAACCAGACGGGACCGCAGACGCCGACCACGACTTTCGAGGACGAGTACACCCCGGTCCCCGGCCACGCGGGGTCGGGCTACGCGACGATCGCACACGGCGGCGGCGACTCGGTCGCGTTCGACACGCTGTACGTCCGCGGGTCGGGGTTCAACACCTCGGACACCGCCCACGGGAACGTGCAGTCGTCGGACTCGCTGGACGTGCAGGACGAGTTCTACGAGGACGGGACGGAGGTCCGGCTCCACGTCAACGAGACCGGGTTCTGGCCCGCCGACCGCACCTCCGACGAGGACAGCCGGATCGTCGTCGAGGACTCGATCAACGTCCCCGTCGACCGCGACTACGAACTGACACTGGTGTACCGCTCGCCCCAGGACGAGACCTCGTCTATCGTCTACACCGCCGAAGGCCCCGGCGCCTGACCGGGACCGTTCTCTCCCGTGGACGGGTCGTCCGTCGAATGCTCCGCCCGCAGCCGTGACGCTCGTCGGCTGACGAGCGTGCAGAAAGCTCGAAGCCGTTACGCTCCTCGGCTAACGACCGTGCAGAAACTGAGTGGGCCAACGCGGATTTGAACCGCGGACCTCCCGGTTATCAGCCGAGCGCTCAACCTAACTGAGCTATTGGCCCGTGCTCGGCGCATCCATACCTTCCCGATGGGGGACTTTAACAGTTACCCTTCGGCCTCGATAGCCGCGCCGTGTGGCGGTTCTGTGGTACCGTCCCACAGGGTCGCCGTCGCGCCGTGGCGGTGTCGGTCGCTTCGTCGAAGCCGCGGCGGCTGTTCAGTCGAAGCCGCGGCGGTCGTCGGAGTCGTCGTCCTCGAAGTCGATGTCGTAGGCCTCCTCGTCGAGGTCGTAGGCGTCGCCGTCGGAGGGCCCGGCGGGGCCGGGGCCCTGACCGCCGACGTTGGGGCCACCGTCCCCGCCGAAGGGGAAGCCGCCGATGTAGACGTTGCCGGTGGCGAACCCGCCGCTCTTCTTGTCCATGTAGGGGACGAGTATCTTCTCCCTGACCACCCAGCGGATGGGTGCGCGGGTCACCGGAACGACCAGCAGGATGCCGATGGCGTCGGTCACGAGGCCGGGCGTGAGCGTCAGCGCACCGGCCACGAGCAGGAAGGCTCCGTCGATCAGCTCGTCGGTCGGGAGCTCGCCGGCGGCGAGTTTCTGCTGTATCTTCCTGACGGTGTGGCGCCCCTCCGCGCGGACGAGCAACATCCCGAGGAGACCGGTCAACACGACGACGAGCACCATCAGCGGGGCGCTGATCTGGGTCTGAGTCACCAGAAAGAGCAGGAGCAGCGAGTCCAAAAGCGGCACCAGCAACAGCAACCCCAGATACCGGAGCATACCCCGACTTGTCACCGACGCCCCAAACACTTTTCGAGGCGCTCGATCCGGCCTTCGAGGTCCGGTCTCGCCGTGTTCTCCTGTCTCAGTGGTGGTTACCGCACTCGCCGGTGAGCGCTGAAAGCCCTCGGCGCGCTCGCGGTCGCTGAGGCGGGATATCCGCGCTCTCGGCACCGCCCGCGCGGGTAGTGCCCGCTCAGGCGACTACACGAGCGCGAGCGCGCCTCGCCCGTTCAGTCCGCCGGGAGAGCAAGCTCTCCCGAGCCCGCGCTCACACGTTCGCGCGGACGCCAGGGACCGCGACCGCACGACGCCGTGACCGCTCCGCACAGCACCGCAGACAGCCACGAGCCTCCCCAGCCGATTGCGCTCCGCGCGCCTGCGGCGTGCGGTGCTCATCCCTCGCGCGATTCCGTCGCGGCACGGAGGCCGCGACAGCGCGCGCCACGGCAGAGGGATGGACCCCGGCGTGTTCCCCGCGGGGGTGTCCCATCCCGTTTCGACGGGACACTCGGTCCCGGGCTACCGCTCGCGGAGAGTCACTTCGAGCGGTTCCTGTGGCTGGAGGGTGATCTGCATCGAGAGGTCCAGCGGCGGTTCGGTGACCGCGTCGAACGCAAACCGGGCAGTGAGCGTCGCGAGCACGAGCTTGGCCTCCATGAGGGCGAAGCGCATCCCGATGCAGTGGCGCGGGCCGCCGCCGAAGGGGTAGTAGGCGTACTCCGGCAGGGACTCGCGGAACGCGTCGGTCCACCGCTCCGGCCGGAAGGCGTCGGGGTCGTCGTACCACCGCTCGTCGCGGTGGACGACCCACTGGGGCATCGAGATGGTCGACCCCTCGGGGATCCGGTAGCCGCCGAGTTCCACGTCCCGCGTGGGCTCGCGGAAGACGGTGTAGGCCGGCGGGTAGAGCCGCAGCGCCTCGTCGACGACCCGGTCGAGGTAGTCCAGCTCGAACAGGTCGGCCGCACCCGGCCGCTCGGCGTCGGCGGCGCTGCCCTCGCTCCCGTCGCCCAGGGCCGAATCGAGTTCCCCGTGGAGGCGGGCCTGCCGCTCGGGGTCGTTCGCGAGCAGCGTAATGGCGTACGAGAGCGTGAGCGCGGTGGTCTCGTGGCCGGCGAACAGGAAGGTAAAGAGGTGGTCGCGGATCTGCTGCTCGGAGAGTCCGCTCCCGTCGGCGGGCTCGCCGGTCCCGTCGTCGGGGTCGATGGACAGCAGGATGGAGAGGAGGTCGTCGAACTCGTCGTCGCTGGCGCGGCGCTCGGCGACGATGTCGGCGATGGCGTCGTCGAACTCGGAGACGGCGCGGCGACACCGACGGTTAGCGGGCGTGGGGACCCACAGCGGGAGCAGCGCGGAGAGCGAGCCGGCGTCGAACCGGTCGGAGATGGCCGCGGCGGCGTCGCGGATGGCCGACTCCCGGCCGCGGATGTCCACGTCGAGCAGCGTCTTCGCGAGGATTTCGAGGGTGAGCGTCCGCATCTCCTCGCTGACGGCCAGCGGGCCCGCGTCGGCGTCGCGGTCGGCCCACGCGTCGGCGCGCTCGTCGGCGAAGCGGGCCATCATGTCGGCGTAGGACTCGACGCGGTCGCGGTAGAAGGAGGGCTGGAGGGCACTGCGGTGGGCCTGCCAGGCCTCGCCCTCCATGAGAAAGAGGCCGCCGTCGGCGATCTGGCCGAGCGAGTCGCGGATGATCGACGCGCGGCGGTAGTCGGCGTCGTCGGTGACGAGCACCCGCTCGATGTCGGCGGGGTGTTTGAGCATGTAGCCGTCGCTCGTGGCGACGCGGTAGGCGACCACGTCGTCCTCGTAGGCGGCGCAGCGGGCGTAGAACGCCAGCGGGTCCCGGAGGAACTGGAGGGTGTTCCCGACCACGGGGACCCCGTCGGGGCCGGGCGGCCGGTCGCCGACCGTGGACTCCCGGAGCGCTTCTGCGTCCGTCCCTCCGGTCCCGTCGGCCGCGTCGTGGGTTGCCATCGAGTGACGGTAGGCGCTCCAGCGGTATCGTCCTTCGGCCGGGTACGCTCGACTGTTTATATGGCGGCGACGCCGGGCGGGGGCGCTCACGGGACGGACAACGCAGTCCTTATGCGGGCCGTTCCAGTACATCCGGCGATGACAGTCATCGGGATCGTCGGGCTGCCCGGCAGCGGGAAGAGCGAGGCCGCCGCGGTCGCGCGCGAGGCGGGCGTCCCCGTCGTCACGATGGGCGACGTGATCCGCCAGGCCTGCCGCGACCGCGGGTTCGACCCCGCGACCCACCACGGCGAGATGGCCAAGACCCTCCGGGAGGAGAACGGCCCCGACGCCATCGCCCGGGAGTCGCTCCCGCTCATCGAGGACCACCTCGAAGACGCGGACACCGTCGTCGTCGACGGCATCCGCTCGGACGTGGAGGTCGAGCGGTTCGTCGAGGCGTTCGGCGACGAGTTCACCCTCGTGGAGGTCCACGCGCCCGCCGAGCTGCGCGCCGAGCGCCTCGACCTGCGCGGCCGCGACGCCTCCGCCGAAGAGGGCGGCGAGTCCCTCGAAGAGCGCGACGAGCGCGAGCTCGGCTTCGGCATGGGCGAGGCCATGGCGATGGCCGACGTGACCGTCGAGAACGACGGGAGTCTCGCGGAGTTCCAGGCGGCCGTCGAGCGCCTGCTCGCCGACGGTCCCGGGGCGGTCGCGGACGACGCGAACGAGGACGACACCGACGAATGACCACACGGGAGACACAGCCATGAGCACCGTCTACTCCGTCGACGTACAGATCACCGCGCCGGTCAACGACACCGAGGTGACCGACAGGGTCGCCGACGCGGTCACGAACCTCTTCCCCGGCGCCGAGGTCGAGCACAGCCACGGGGAGATCGTCGCCACCGCCCACGAGATGGAGACGCTCTCGGAGTCGCTACACCGCCAGGAGATCCTCGACACCGCCCGCGGCGCCTTCTTCGAGGACCTGCGCGGCGACACATTCTCGTTCGACCTGAAGAAACAGGCCGCCTTCCAGGGCGTCGTCAACTTCGCCGTCGGCGACCCGAGCGAACTCGGCGACATCCACGTCCGGGTGCGCGTCGACGAGCCCGACGCCGAGTCGTACATCGACCACATCGCCCCGCCGACGAAAGAGGGCAAACCGGTCGACCCCGACGGGTAGCGCCCGATGGCGGCAGTCTTCTTCGACGTCGACGGGACGCTCGTCCGCTGGCGCGGCGACTACGCGGACGTGCTCGCCGACGCCTTCGAGCGGGCCGCGGGCGACTCCCGCGACGCGTGGCTCGACGGCTACGACGAGCGGTTCTTCCACCACTTCGGCGCGTTCGCCGACGACCCCTACCGCCGCGCGTTCGCGGACGTGTGCGACGACCACGAGGTCGACGCCGACCCCGAAGCCCTCGCCGAGGCGCTCGTCGCCGCGGAGTTCGACGCGGTCGAACCCGCCCCGGGCGTCGAGTCGGCGGTCGCGGCGCTCGCCGACCGGCACACGCTCGGACTCCTGACCAACGGCCTCCCGGACGTGCAGTTCGGCAAGGTCGCGGAGATCGGCCTGCTGGAGCACTTCGACGTTCGCGTCGCCTCCCACGACCCCGAAGTCGAGGCGACCAAGCCCGACCGGGACATCTACGAGGCGGCGAAGGCCCGGGTCGACGCCGAGCGGTACGTGATGGTCGGCGACGACCGCGAACCGGATATCGACGGCGCGCGCGAACACGGCTTCGAGACCGTCCACGTCGACGCGACCGCCGCCGACCTGTCGGCGCCCGATTTCCGGACGCTGGCCACGCTGCTCTGACTCGTCCGTTCTCTCCCCCCGCCGTCGCAGTCAGTCGTCGTACCAGCTGACGAAGACGGCGATCCACTCGCCGAGCTCGCGCCGGCGGGTCACGCGGACCGACTCGACCCACTTGACCCACTGGAAGCCGCGGCGCCCGGGCGCGACCAGCCGCAGCGGCGCGCCGTGGCCGTGGCTGAGTCGCTCGCCGTCGACGTGGGTCGCCAGCAAGGCGTCGCCGGCCTCCGAGAGCGGCAGGCTCCAGCGGTAGCCGGTCACCGACCGGAACTGCACCCAGGCCGCCCCATCCCCGGGGTCGGCGGCGTCGAGAAGGTCGCCGACGCGGACGCCTCGCCAGTCGTGTTCGGAGTACCAGCCGCTCGTGCAGTCGAGGAGGGCGCGCCGCTCCGCGGGGTCGACTCCGGCTGCGTCGACTCCGGCCGCGCCGTCTTCGGGCGCCTCGTCCCCACCCCCGGTCACGTCCCGGTAGGACAGTTCCAGCGACTCGCGCACCCGCCCGTCGACGGTCAGCGACCACGCCTCGCGGTCGACGGGGTCGGGGTCGTCGGCGACCCACGAGGTGACGGGGAAGCCGTTGCCGGCGTCGCTGCCCCGCTCGCGCGAGCCGGTGAACCGCCGCTCGGCCCCCGCGGTGTCGAAGACCCGATTGGCCACCTCCTGCGCCTGCCACGCGACGGCGCCCGACCCGACCAGCGCGGCGTACCGCAGCGCGTTGCGCCGGTCGGCGACGGACTCGCGCGTCGGCAGCGCGAGCCGCTGGCGCAGGTGGACGAGCAACAGCAGCGGGACGAGCAGTCCCAGTCCGATGTGGAGGTTCAGCAGCCCCCACGGACCCAGGTCCAGTCGCCCGCCGAACACCCACCAGATACCGGTCGCCAGCGCCGCCGCCGCGACAACGCCCAGCAGCGCCGACAGCAGCCGCGTCGCGTCGAGGGCGCCCGGCCGGAGCCGGTGGCGCACCCGCCGGAGTTTCCAGGCCAGCAGGACCACCGTCGCGAGCCCCGCCACCGCGTGGGCGTCGAACACCCAGGCGCCCGCCGGCCGGCCGGAGACGAGACTCACCGCGCCGGTCGCGAGCAACAGGACCACCGCCGCGAGCAGGGAGGCGTCGACGACGCGCGGCGGCGGTTCGATCCGCGGCAACCGTCCCATCGGTCGCCGTTAGGACTCGACCGGCTTGACTGGCGGGGTCGGCCCGCCCGGTCGCCGGTCAGTGTGTCCGTACTCGGCGGGCGCATCTCGTGTCACCGTGACAGCGGGCGGCCCGAACGGGTCCCGGAAAGCGCGCCCGTCACGGTTCGGTTTGCACCTCTTTCCGCCCGGTCATCCGCGTCGGGTCCAGGCGGAAGTCTCTGAACGTGACGTCCTCCCGCGGGCGGTCGAAGATGTCGACTCGCGGGATATCTACCGCCCACATCCCCTGTACGGCGAGCGTTTCGTTCGGTAGGTCCGTCACCTCTTCGAGCGTCCCCGCCGCGACGACGCTTCGCCACCCGTCGCCGGTCCGGGCATACGACGCGAACGAGACCGGACTGTCGATGGCCGTCTCTTTCCCACTGTCGGGTGGGAAGGCGAGCTTGAAATAGAACTGTTCCAGTTCCCCGTCGTACCCGTACGAAACCGGTAGCAGGAACGGCGGTTCCTCGACTCCCGTGGAGAACGAAATGACACCCGTGCCACCCTGCCCGAGGAACTCGTCGCGTTCGGCCTCGCTCATCTGAATCCATCGAAGGCCTTGCATACGGACTCGTTGGCGTCCAGCCGCAAAAGAAGTTGCGTGGTTGATAAGTGTCTGTCGTGGACTGGGTACCACGCGGTGCGAGACCCTTCGTAGACGGGTTGGAAGTGGGACGTACCCGACCGCGGTCGCCGTCTCGGATGTGCCGCGCTAGCGTCTCGTAGTACCCCCATTCTCAAGGGTAGGCCGGTCGAACGGCCGACGCGATGCTTCGCCCGCCCGCAGTCACGGAACTGATGGAGGACGCGGAGACGGCGCCGCCCGACGAGTCCGCGCTGGCGGTCGCGCGGCGGCTCGACGAACCCGGCGTCGAGGCGGTCGTGGTCGTCGACGCCGGCGAGGTCGTCGGCATCGTCACCGAGGCGGACGTGGTCGCGCTGGTCGTCGAGGACCGGAACCCCGGGGAGCTGACGGCCGCGGACGTGCTGTCGAGCCCGGTCCACACCGCCGCGCCCGACGAGTCGGTCGTCGACGCCGCCGAGCGCCTCCGGACCCACGGGATCGAGGCGCTGCCGGTCGTCGACGGCGGCGAACTCCGCGGCGTTGTCACGACGACGCGCTGTTCGCAGTACCTCCCGCACGTTCGCCGGGCCGCGCCGGAAGCCGGGGACGACGGCGACCGCGTCCGCGAGACCGAGCGCGCCGACACCGCCTACGAGAGGGCCGACTGGTCGTTCGAGTACGTCGGCCACCCCGACAGCATCGAGGTGGGCGACGTGGTCCGGTTCTCGAAACCCCTCGACGAGGCGGAGGTCGAGGCGTTCGCCGACGCCAGCGGCGACACGAACCGCCTGCACCTCGACGACGAGTACGCCCGCGGCACCCGCTTCGGCCGGCGCATCGTCCACGGGACGCTCGTCGCCGGGGTCGTCAGCGCCGCGCTCGCCCGGCTCCCGGGCCTGGTCGTCTACCTCTCCCAGGAGGTCAGCTACCTCGGCCCGGTCGACATCGGCGACCGGGTCACCGCCGCCTGCGAGGTGGTCGAGGCGGTCGGCGAGGACCGCTACCGGCTCACGACGACCGTCACCGACGGCGACGACGAGACGGTCGTCGACGGGGAAGCGGTCGTCCTCGCCGACCCGATCCCCGAGACCGCCTGACCTGGGCAGGGGCGGGGCGGCGCGACCGCGGGGTCACTCATTGGTCCGCGGCGCCGAGCGCGTGGACGGTCCCCGTCCCGTCGCCGACGTAGACGCGGCCGTCGACGACCGCCGGGGAACTCGTCACGCGACCGCCGAGCGCGGCCCGCCAGCGTTCGCTCCCGTCGCCGGCGTCGAGCGCCAGCACCGACCCGCCGTCGGTGCCGACGTAGACGCGCCCGTCGACCACGGCGGGCGAGGACTTGACGGCCCCGTCGGTCTCGTGGCGCCAGCGCTCGGTCCCGTCGGCGGTGTCGAGCGCCAGCACGGCGCCCGCGTCGGTCCCGACGTAGAGGGTGTCGTCGGCGACCGCGGGCGAGGAGAAGACCGGGCCGTCGGTCTCGCGGCGCCACCACTCGGTGCCGTCGAGCGCGTCGACGGCGGCGACGCCCCCCGGACTGGCCCCCGCGTAGACGACGCCGTCCGCGACCGTGGGACCGGACCACGTCCGGACCCCGCCCGGGCCGACGTAGCGCCACTCCTCCCGCCCGGTGTCGGCGTCGACGGCGTAGACGCGGCCGGCGTAGCTCCCGGCGAACACCCGCCCGTCGGCGAGCGCGACGGGGGAAGCGACGCCGAGGAACCCGCCCGCGTCGAACCGCCACCGCTCCGACCCGTCGGCGGCGTCGACGGCGTAGACGCGCCCGTCCGTCGCGCCGAACCGGACCGTCCCATCCGCGACGACCGGCCCGCCCCGCACCGCCGACGGCCCGACGCGGTCGCCCGCGACCGCGAACGACCACCGCTCGCGACCGTCGGCCGCGTCCAGCGCCGTCAGCGTCCCGCCCTCGTCGCCGCAGTAGACGACCCCGCCCGCGACCGTCGGCGTCGCGCGCACCGCCGCGCCCGTCTCGCGGGTCCAGCGCTCGTCTCCGGACGTGTCGTCGGACGCCGCGGGAGTGCCGGCCCCCGACGCTCCGGTGCCCGACGCGGCCAGCGCGGTGACCGTCCCGGCCCCGCTCCCGACGTAGGCGGTCCCGCCGGCCACCGCGACCGACCCGCCGACCGCCCCGCCGAGATCGGCCGACCACGCTGGTTCGACCGCCGACCCCGAACCGGCGACGGGTCCCGTACTCCCGGGCCGCCACCCCGTGTGGGCGTCGTCGCCCTGGACCACCGGCCACCCGTCCGGCGGCGCGGGTGTCGCCGTCCGCCCGTCGCTCCCTCCCTCCCCGGATGTCGCCGTCTCCCCACCGGCCTGTCCGCTACCGGGTACAGCGCTGTCCGCCCGCGGGTCGCCCTCGTCGGTCGCCGCGCTCTCGACCGGCGCGGGCGTGACGGTCGACCCGTCGGGAGCGTCGAACAGCGAGCAGCCGCTCAGCGCGCCGGCGCCGAGCGCCAGCCCCCGCCGGAGCAACCGCCGTCGCGACCACGCCGGGTCGTCCGCGTCCTCGTCCGCACCCCGAACCATGTGAGCCCTCTCGCGGGCCGTCGGCAAAAAGTCGCGGGGCGCGTGCGAGCGCACCCGACCGCGACCGCCGCCATCGACCAGGTTCGACCGGAGCGGCGGCCACCCGGTCGACCGGAGCCGCGGCTACGCGGTCCGAGGCGAGCGCCGCTACACGGCTGGAGCCGCGGCTACGCGGCGTCGAAAATCGCAGAAGAACCGGTCGCAGTTACAGCAGCCCCGTCTTCTGGAGCTTCATCAGGTCCTCGGTGTCGAGGGTCTCGCCTTCCTTGAACTTCTGGTAGATCTCCTCGGCCTCCTCGCGGGCGGCCTCTTCTTTCTCCTGGCGGGCCTCGCGCTCCTCTTCCTCTTCCTTCTTGTCGAGCTCGCGCAGGCGCTTCTGGACGCGCACGAAGTCCTCGTGGTGCTGGTCGGCGGCCTCCTGGGCCTCCACGAACTTCTCGTGCATCTCGTCGGCCTCGTCGCGGATGTCGTCGGCCTCGCGGTAGGCCTCGATCATCTGGTTGTGGTGCTCCTGGGCCTCGTCCGCGAGTTCGGTGACCTTCTGGTGGTGCTTGGAGGCCTCCGAGCGGATCTCCTCGGCTTCCTCCTTGAGCTGTTCGAGGTCGCCGCCCTGGTTGAGCTTCTCCTTCTTCTCGGCGAGCTTCTCGCGCTTCTCCTCGATCTTCTCGATGAGCTCGCGCTCGTCCTCGGCGGAGAGAACCTCCGTCTGCTGTTTGAACTCCAGGTCCTCGATCTCCTCTTCGAGCTGCTCGATGTCCTTGCCCTCGTCGAGCTCGAGGTCGTCGCGCTTCTGCTCGACCTCGTCGAACAGCTCGTTGGCCTCGGCGTTGAGCTCGTTGCGCTTCTCCTTGTGCTCCTGGACCTGCTGGTTGAGCTCGTCGCGCTTCTCGCGGTGCTCCTGGGCCTCGTCGACCTTCTCGCGGGTCTTCGCGTTCAGGTCGTCGCGCTTGGAGGCCCGCTCGGAGGCCATCTGGTTGAGTTCGTTTCGTCGATCCCGGAGCTGTCCCGCGAGCTTGATGAGCTCGCCCTTGGACTTGTTCTCGAGATCGTCGTCTGTGACCGATACGTTCTTGGATTCGTCTATCGAGTCTGCCATAATTGTACCTCTATGCCATACCCGCTCCGGCGACCGACAGGGCCACCGCTACGAAGTGGCTGACGCCGACAACAAGGGTGTCCTGTCATGCTGGTCGGAGTGCGATACAGCCTGAACGCCGGAGACGTTCTGGTATCTGGACATTGCGCCTCCCCCTGTTTAAATATTCCGGTGGCCTATGTGGCTGTTTCACACCCCGACGCGCCCGAGAACGGCGCGTCAGGTCTTACCACACGGTAGAGGTGGCTTATAAACGGTAGACGTTCTCGACGCCGGCGTCGCCGACCCGAACGGAGAGTTCGACCGACGAGGCCGACTCCGGGACGGAGACCGTCCCGACGACCGCCCGGGCGCCGGCCTCGACCGTCGCATCGACCTCGCCGGACTCGTCGCCGGCCGTCCAGCGGACCGTCCCCGAGATCGCCTCGGGCGCGTCGTTGGCGACGACCACGTCGCACTCGCCGGGGGAGGCGCCCACGAGGAACGCCTGGACCGGCTCGAACGCCGCCGCGAGGCTGTCGGCCGCCGTCTTCTTCGACCCGTCGCGGGCGTAGACGCCCATCCCCGCGTCGCCGGCGTCCCGGAGCGCGTTCGCGACGACGACCGGCGCGCCGTCGGTCCGCAGCCGCTCGGCGACCCCGCGGACGAGTTCGGCCTGGTAGGCCTGGGAGGCCTCGGGGTCGTCGCTGCCCACGACCGCGTCGTGTTTCGCACGGTCGAACCCAGCGAGGTCGGGACCGTCCTCCTCGTCGCCCTCGGCCGGGTCGACGCCCTCGGGCAGCGACCCCGCGCCGAACTCCCCGACGGCACCGTCCAGATCGTAGCGCTCGCGGACCCACTCCAGGTCGTCGACGCCGCCGTAGTCCCAGCCCGGGTACAGCGCCGCCGCGTCGGGGTCCGTCCCGGGCTCGCCGACGACGGGGTACACCGCGACGCCGTCGGGGACGGCCTCCGCGACTTCCTCGGCGGCGCCGCGGTCGTAGTCGGCCCGCCACACCCGGTAGCGGAAGCGGAGCCGGTCGAGCAGTCCCGACCCGACCCGCCCGGCGAACGTGTCGGTCGGCTCGTCGTGGACACCGACCGCCGCGAGGCTCGGGTGGTGGGCGTACGTCCCGACGAGCCGTTCGGCCAGGTCCGCCCCGCGCGCGATGTCGAACACGCCGGGACCGGTCAGCGGCAGGTCCTGCCAGACGAGCAGCCCGGCCTCGTCACAGGCGTTGTACACCGCCTCCGGGAGTGCGTGCGCGTGCGCTCGCACGAGGTTCGCGTTCACCTCGACCGCCCGGTCGACGTCCGCGACGGTCGCGTCCTGCAGCGCGACGCCGCGGACGGGCACGTCCTCGCCGTTGACGCGCAGGCCGCCCGCGTCGGTCGCCTCGACGGTCGCGATCCCGGTCGTGCTCGTCCGCGCGGCGTCGCCGAGCTTCGCCCGCACCTCGTAGCGACCCTGGCGGCCCATCCCGCGGGGCCACCACAGCGACGGGTCCCGGACCTCGATGGACTTCTCGACGACCGCCCGTTCGCCGGCCGCCGCCGAGACGCTCGCCCGGTCCATCATGCCGCGGCCGCGGCGCTCGCCCGCCGGCTTGGTGGTGAGCGTCAGCCGGTCGTCGAGCGACTCGCCGGCGTACACCTCGACGGCGGCGTCGATGGCCGCCCCCTCGTCGGTCGCGCGCGACCGCAGGTCCACGTCCACGACGAACGGGTCGGGGTGGGTCGTCACGTCGACGCCCCACCAGATCCCCGGGACCGACCGGTCGGCGGGGACCCGGTCGGTGTCGTGGATCCCGCCGAACCGGTCCTCGGGCGCCCGGCACTCGACGACGAGTTCGTTCTCCGCCTCGGGCTCGAAGGGCACCCGCACGGGCTCGAAGACGGCGTCGGGCTCGGCGACCAGCTCGTCGTTGAGCCAGACCTCGGCGGCGGCGTAACAGCCGCGCAGTTCCAGCAGCGCGAGGTCGTCGTCGGGGTCGCGCGGGTCGTCGAAGACGGTCCGGTAGGCGACCCGGTCCTCGCCGGCGAACGCGGCCGGCCGGCCGGGGACCTCGACCGGCCGCCACTCGCCGGGCGTCGGCTTGCCGCCGCCGGGGTCGACCGCCGCACCGCTCCACTTGCTCGGCATACCAACGTCCGCGTCCCCCGGTGGTATATCAGTTACGTCGGACGGTCGGCGAGCCACACCACCCCGACACACTCTGTCCCGACTCCTCCCGGCCCCGTCCCGACCGCCACTCTCTCGCCCCCCTTCACCCCGTTTCACTTTCGCTCGCCGGACCGCCGTACGGGGACGGGTACCCCAGCGCTGTCGTGCGATTACACTTTCACCGAGGGTACGGCTCGGGTTGATATGTCCCCGGGTCGAACCTCGAGGTATGTTGAGCGAGATAGCCTGCCGGTGCGAGGCGGCGAACTGTTCGCGGAAGCTCACCGACGGCGACTGCATGCTCGTCTTCCGGACCGACGGCGGGGAGCGCCGCGCCTACGAGTGCGAGTGCGGGCACGTCACGGTCACCGTCGCCGCCACCGGCGAGTGAGCCGTCGGTCGGCGGGCCCGCGCCGCGAGTCGGCCCCTCGCGACCGGCCGCCGGTCCGCGTCCGTCGCGGGTCGACTTCGACTCCCTGAAGTAGCGGCGTCCGAACCCTCCCACATGACCGACGACGCCGCCGACGCCACCGACGCCGCCGCATCGACCGGTGGGTCTGCCGACGAGAGGGACGCGGACGCCGACCTCGTCGAGGTTGTCCGCGCCCAGGGCCACGAGAACGTCACCGCCGAGCACGTCAGCACGCTGGAGTTCACGAGCGACGACTTCCTCACGCCGGCGGGCGACTGCATCCTCGCGGTCGAGGCCGACCGCGTCCCCGCCGACTTCGACGAGGCGTTCGTCGACGCCTGCCGGTCGCACGAGGCGACGATCACGGCGACCATCGAGGCCGGGGGCCACACCCACGAGGTGACCGGTCGCGGCCACCCCGACCTGTCCTTCGAGAACGAGCGCAGCCACGTGGTCCGGACGAGCGACTACGTCGACGACCGGACCGTGCTCGTGGGCGCCGACGGCGCGGCCGCCGACGTGGACCGCGACCTCGTGGCGGCGCTGGCCGACGGCGCAACGGCGACGCTCCGACTGCGTGTCGACTCGGCCTGATCGGCGTCGCCGCACCCACCGCTGGCGCGCCCCACCATCGTGCCCGCCGTCACCGCGCCGACCGCCACCGCCTCCCCGGCCCTACTCGTGTAACCTTCGTTATCACCTCTCGAACTTCGGGAAGAACCCTTATATTCGTTTGCAGACACGCGTCGCCATGGCCGACTCGACTGGTCAAGCCAGGGGGCGCGGTACCGTGAGCGTCCTGCAACACTGGGCTGCGGAGAACTCGGCGGCGCTGGACCACGTCATCGAGGCGTTCGGGCGCCGGAGCGACGGGATCCGGGTCGACGACGACGCGGCGCACATCTCGACGCTCCGGCTGCACGTCAAGAGCCGGATCCTCAGAGAGAACCCACCGGACGTGTGGTCGGACTGGCCGGGGTTGAACCTCTCGCCGGTCGTCGAGGCCGGGGCGGTCGCCGACGTGACCGACCTCTGGCGGGAGAGCGACATGGAGTCCGCCTACGGCGAGGGGCCCAGGGAGGCCGCGCGGTTCGACGGTCGCTATCGGTGCGTCCCGCTGGACATCTACCGGATCAACAACCTCTACTACAACACGGACCACCTCGCCCGCGCCGGCGTCGATATCGACGCGCTCGCCGGTCCCGACGACTTCCTCGGGCTGCTGGACCGGCTCGACGACGCGCTGGAGGTGCCGCCGATGCTGATCGGTGCGAAGGACCCGTTCGGACCGCTGCAGCTCTGGGAGACGTTCCTCGTCGCCTACGGGGGGCCCGCGACCTACGAGGCGCTGCTCGACGGCGAGGCCCGGGCCAACCGCGAGACGGTCCGCGAGGCCGTCGCGGGGCTGGAGGCGGTGCTCGAACGTGTCCCCGAGGACACGAAGTTCCTCGCCTCCGAGGAGGCCGACGCTCGCTTCGCCGCCGGCGACGCCGCGCTCTTCCACAACGGTACCTGGGCCATCGGTCGCGTCGGCGCGACCGAGGGGTTCGACTTCGGCGAGTCGTGGGAGCATCGCCCGTTCCCGGGCACCGGCGACCAGTTCCTGATGAATATGAACGCGCTGGTCCCCGCGGCCGCCGCCGACGACCCCGACGCGGTCACGGAGTTCCTGCGGTTCGCCGGCTCCCGGGAGGGGCTGGAGATCTTCAACGCCGAGGTCGGCGCCGTCCCGCCGCGCGACGACGTGCCGCTCGACAGCCTCCACCCGCTGACACAGCGCCTCGCCCGGGAGCGCGAACGGACCCGCACCCTCCAGTCGCTGACCCACGGCCTGGGCGTCGCGCCCGACCGCCTCGTCGAATGCAAGGAGATCGCCGCCTCCCACCTCGCCGACCGTGACGTAGCCGAGACGACCGACCGGTTCGTCGACGCCCTCGCCGCGATCGGCGAGTGACCGACCGCCCGGTCGCGGGAACTCAGGCCCGGGTCGCCTGCAGGAGTTCGCTCCCCGGGTCCCGCCGCAGGCCCGTCCGCTCGACGTCCTCGAAGCCGGCCGCGCGGAGCCAGCCGGCGACCGCGTCGGCGTCGTGGACGCCACGGCCGAGCGTCGCGCGGTAGGTCAGCGAGACCAGCGCGACCGCCGCGCGCCCGACGTTCATCCGGCCGCCGCCCTCGAACTGGTCGAGGACGACGATCTGTCCGCCCGGCGCCAGTGCCCCGTGGACGCGCTCGAACAGCGCGCGCACCTCGGCCGGGTCGTGGCCGTGCAGGACGTTGAACAGCAGGACCGCGTCGTACCCGCCCCCGATGTCGTCTGTGCGGTAGTCGCCGCCGCGGGTCGTCAGCCGGTCGGTCAGGCCGCGCTCGCGGGCCTCCGCCTCGGCCACGTCCAGCGCCGCCGGGTTGTCGAAGACGGTCGCAGATAGCCCGGGGTTGCGCTCGCACAGTTCCGCCGCATAGAAGCCGTGGCCGCCGCCAAGGTCCAGCAGCGTCGTCGCGCCGCCGGGGAGGTCGAGTTCGTCTGCGACCGGATCGACCAGCAGCGTCGCGGCCGCGCGGAACCCCCGCTGGGCGGTCGGCCACAGCTCGGGCTCGTCGTCGAGCCACTCGTAGAGCGTCAGCGGCGGGCCGCCCTCCCGGACCGCCGTCTTTGGGCGTCCCAGAAAGGGAACACCACGTCCCGCCAGAAGACGAACCACGGCGCGAGGTTCGCCTCGCCGTCGTCGGTGAGCCAGCGCGCGGTCGAGGCGGTCCGGACGAACGCCTCGCCGTCGCGCTCGACGTAGCCGTTCGCCGCGAGGGCGCCGAGCAGGTCGCCAAGCGCCGCGGGGTCGGCGTCGATCCGGTCGGCGAGCGCCGCCGGCGTGTGCGGTTCGGCCAGCGCGTCGAACACACCGAGGTCGTGGGCCAGCGCGAGCGCACGGAAACTCCCGGCGCCGAGCAGGTCCAGCATCGCGGGGGGCGCGCGGTCGAGGCGGAACAGCGCAAGCCGTTCGAGGGCGTTCGGGCGGACGGGCATCCCCTCGAACTGGGGTCCGGCCGCGGATAGCCGTTCGGGTGCGCGGTCTGTACCGTTAAGGCGATGCGGGACCCGGTTCCGGGTATGACCGACGACCCGGAACCCCAGGAGAACATCAGCGGGGGCGCGGCCGGCGGCGGCGAGGCCGCGGCCTTCGAGCCCGGCGACGCCGAGACCCGCGCGGAGGCCGTCGTCGACCGCCTCGGTGACATGTACTGGCAGAAGGCCTACGGCGGCCGGGACGGCTTCGAGTGTCTCGTCCGCACGATCCTGAGCCAGAACACCTCCGACGTGGCGAGCCAGCCCGCCCACGACGCCCTGATGGACCGCTACGGACCGGACGGCGAGGCCGGCGGCGGAGACCTCGCCGAGTCGCTGGCGGAAGCGGACCAGCAACGGCTCGCCGAGACCATCTCCTCGGCCGGGCTGTACAACCAGAAGCCCTCAGTAAAGTAAAGAAACATTATTTACGCCAGCGCATCAGCTTTCCGCCGCAGCGATGGCGGAAACAACCCAAGTGAACGTCAAAGTCCCAGTCTCGATGAAACAGGACTGGGAGAAGTACATCGAGGAACACGAGGAAGCCACATCGCTATCCCACCTGATCCGACTGTCGGTGCAGCGCGAGGTCAGTGGCGAGCGCGGGTCGAACGTCGACATCGACCCCGAGGACGTTGAACTCGACGTCGACGTTGATTTCACGCAGTTGGAATCGAAGATCGATAACATCGACTCGAAGTTGGACGAGCTGCGGAGCGCGGTACACTCCCTTGAGGCCGCCGAGTTGACCGACACGGAAGATGTGCAGGAGATTGCGGACAAGATATACGACACGATGCCGCGTCGGTCGGCGGAGACGGAGAGCAGAGAGCGCGACCTTTCGCCGCGCGAAATTGCGAGAATGAAGATTATCGATGACGTTGAGATGCGGATGGATCGCGGACAGTCCCTGAAGGACTTCGCGGAGCAAGAGAACTTCTACGGGCTGGTTGAGGCGTACAAATTGTACTTCGAGACAGACGACTACACGATGCAACGCGCCTTGGAACGCGTGCAGGAATACAGCAGCCGCGTTCACGTCGTGGACGATCTCGAATACACGGTTGTCTTCGAACAGGAGTGATCCACCTATGAAGAACGTCACACGGGACAAGTTCGATCACAAGATCAACTACGAGTTCTGCGTCGCGCACCGAAACAAGGTCGAAGAGGGCACCCTGACGGGGTATCGATGGACGGTCAAGAGCTTCCTTGAGCACATCGAGGGGGAGGGAGTTGACCTTGAAAACATCGACTGGACGGACATCGACTCGTTCATCGATTCGATGGTCGAGGAGTACTCGCAGTCCACAACGAAGACGAGGTACAACCACCTCAGGTCGTTCATCAAGTGGCTGCGTGCCCGGAAGGGGTACTACACCGACTCCGAGCAGCTACCCATCGACTCACGCCATCTCGAAATCAAGGAGTACATCGACAGAGGGGAGACAAAAAAGGGGAACGAGGCATCATCAAAGGAAGGAGTCGTCTTCGTTGAGGCGGGCGAGTACGAGTTGCTGAAGGAAAACGTGCCGGCGCCGAAATTCAGAAACGAGTTGATTCTGAAAATGCTGTGGCATCTCGGCCTTCGGCGGATGGAAGTGACCGAGATGCAGATCACGCCGGAGATGCCGCACAAGGACGAGTACGGCAACATCGACTTCGGTGACAACGAGATCACCGTCCCGGATGTCAAGGGTGGCGGACGTGAGCTTTGGTTCCGTGACTCGCTGGCCGCGCCGCTGCGGCGGTGGATCGAGTCGGAGCGTCAGGCCGTCTACTACGCCGACGAATCCCAGTACCTGTTCCCATCGCGGAACAGCGAGCAACTCACCCCAAAGCGGGTCACGTCGATGGTCGATCAGGCCGCGCAGAACGCTGGAATACAGTCCACGGTCTATGTCGATGCCAACGGCAACGAGCGACGGCGGATCACACCACACGCTCTCCGACACGGATATGGCGTCAGACACGTGCGGAACGGTACTGACGTGCGGACTCTCCAGCAGCTAATGGGGCATCACGACATCAGCGTCACGCAACACTACCTACAGTTTAAAACAGAGGCGAGAAAGCGAGCACAGCACCGGAACGCACCCGAAGTGTAGTCATTAGTCGTTTGTCTAATCGGTGTACGTCTACGCCTGCGACCTTGACAAGTTTATACCCGCTCAAGCCAGTCCGCCGCGCCCTGCATCTGATAGTCCCCACCGTCTGGCGTCGCGGTTAGACTCGCTTCCTCAACCACGTCCTCGTAATACCTCTCCGTCACGCTGAGATGCTCGAATCCATCCACATCGACGTGGATGTTGAGCGTCCCCATATCACCATCATCCGAGCTGATGTGGGTCTTCGTCTCCACCTCACCACGAACCTCACGCCGAACCTCACTATCATTCGATGCCGCATCCACGTCACCGAGCAGACCAGTCACAACCCCGCGCACCAGCACCTCGTCGCCTTCCTCAACGTCCTGCAGCACCTCGTACACGTCCTCGGGATTCCAAACCGTCGATCGCACGTCCACGTCCGCAACCCTGCCGATCACGTCCCCATCATCCTCGACTCGATGACCGCCGAACACGCTTCGCAGCGTGATGAGCTTTTCACTGCGGAACGGCACGTCCAGCGCCATCATTCCATCTTCGGGGAACACGTCACGGATCACTCCCGAGAACTCGCTGCCGTCTTCCAGTTCGATGTCCGTGACATCTCCGCGGTCGGCACTCCCAAGTTCAGAGACGTTCACCGACATACACGGTGGATTATAGAGCCTTCCCAGTTAAAAGTGAATCAACCGACAACGAGGGAGCGCAGCCACCCCAAAGCGCCGCCGAAGCGGCCCGGGGCGAATCTACGCGGTCACGGGACTGGCCCGCTTCTCCTCGTCCTCTACAGGTTCCCACTCGTCCACCTCGACAACCCCCCGTTCCACGTACATCACCTTGCAGATGCAGCTGAGAACAACCTCACCGTCCACCTCACCGCGGACGACGCGCCCGTGACAGTCGGTACACCGCATATCTGTCTCCATCTTACCTAACAGTACGCTGTCAAATCGTTTAAAACAATCGACAGAAGGAGTGACGGTTCAGTCGAGACTCTTCTCCAACTTCCGAACCATCTCCTCAACCCGCTCCGCATCCTCTCCATCCAGATACGGTATCACACGCTCACCTTTCTCGATCTTATTCCGAAGCGCAACAGAAGACGCATCAACGAGAATCATCTCCTCAACATCCTCTACGTAGCCGTCAACACTCCACCCGTCACGCCGAATCGGAACGATGTTGTCGGGAGGATCAATCGGATCGTTCGAGTACCGATCATCAGCCATCGACTTGTACTTCTTTCTCGTCCTGCTATCGAGCGATCCGAACGCTGTCATTGCACTATCCCAGAACCCCTTCCGCTCCGATGTCCAGCTTCCACACGTCTCGTCGCTTCGATTGAACACATCCCACCGCTGAACAGCCGCAAGCACGTTCACCTTGAAGTTCACGCTCTTGCCGCTGAACTCCTCGTACTCGACGTGCTCCGGGGCGATGGCGGGCTTATCGTACTTCTCCATTACCTTCTCCAACATCGGCTTACGAAGAACGAAGTCGTCCTCGTAGTCGTGAGGATCATACAGCTCTTCCTCGTAGCCGTCATCCTCGCTGTCATCACCGGTGAGCGACAGTTCACGGCGCTGGAACTCGTTCTCGATGATGTCCTCGACGGTGGCCGTGATCTTGCCGTGTCCGTCGTGTGGACTGTCCTCGACGATCTTCCTCAGCTTGGCTTCAGTCTCGTCGTCAAGGTCTGCACGCAGGCTGTAAGTCACTCCACCCGATGTTTTACCACCCTAACACTTATACTTTGTTCAAAACAAAGTGTATGTGTGCGGTGTGGATTGAATCTCCGGGGACTATTCCAACCATCTTGTTCAAAAACAAAAGAAAAGAACGCGTCTGGTAATACCTTGTCTGACACTTAGCCTATGTCGCTCGCACACGTTGCCGCTGGATTGACGGTTGCTTCGCGTTGTCGGAGTCAGACCGTTGCATCGGACGCACATCTGAAGCGACGTTTTCGACGTGCCTGCTCTGACGGGCGTTGCTCGTGGTGGCCAGAGAGGCTCGGTGGGGACGGCAGCCTAGGCCAACCATCTCATCCTAAACTTTCCCATAATACACACTTTAAATTACTTTTACTAGAAAGAGTATAGTAGGTAGGTAAGGCTGGTGGTGGTTTGTTCAAAGGGACAACAATAATGCTCACGTCCCCCGACTCATCTTCACGACGACTGACTCAGACTCCCACCCCCACTCCTCACGTTACACACATATACTTTGTTTTGAACAAAGTCTGGAAGACGTGAGGAACAGTCAACGACTCTCTCCACGACTGTCGCTCCGGACTGCTGGCCGTCGCGCTCGTGTCCGTCGTTTCTGACGCTTCCGCCGTTCCGCACGTTTCTCTCGTTCCGCACGTTTGAAACGTCGATCTCGTCTCCAACGTCAACTCGCGGCCGACGCTAACGCGCACAGGCACGTGCAGACGCGCATAGGCGCACCTGTTCGACTCTTTCCACTCCGCGCCCTATCCGTCGCGTCGGAGATTGATTCGAAATTCGGCCTTCTATGACCCTCTCTGAGAGTCGCGTGCTTGTAGTGATGTTCACGAGGGAACAGTATCACTTCGGATCGGGGCCCACGGCAATTTGACATTCTGAACTTTCTAATACCGGAAGGTGGTCAGACGACGGGGTTTTCCGCGGGACGGCCGTACACACGTGTGCAGATGAGCAGTGTAGGCAGGAGGGAGCGTCCGTCGCTCCCCGACTGCATCTCAGCGGTAGAGCAGGATCAGATGGTAGTCGTCGAAACCGATGCGGGAATCGAGTTTCAGGTGTACGTGACCGTGATGGATTGGAATCCCGATCCGTTCGCGTTCCGCGATGGAGTGAGGGAGTGGCGGTTGGATGTTGGCATCGAGGTATATGACGAGGAATGTGATCTGGGAGCGGTTGAGCACCCTGTTGGTGATATCAGGACGACGTGGCACCATCGGGATGGATGGTCTGATGCCGTGGTGTCGGTTGCCGAGTTGCCTGATGAGTTGGATATCGATGATTTCGAGGATTACGGCGAGTATGAGAGCGAGATGGTTTACGAGGAAGTCGGTGAAGTCGTTGACGTGCGTCGGAGTTGAAGCCAGCGCGGTTTTCCTTTTTACGCTCTTCTGTAGAGGATTGTTGGTGAGTTGGAGCAGTAGCTGGAAGTCACAGCGGGCAAGGGTGGCGCGGCCGCGCCACCCGACGAACAATGTTCCCATTGCAAACGTTCGTTTCGGA
>NZ_JBLKNX010000022.1:0-86367 GCF_051414055.1 Halosimplex halobium | reverse complement strand
GCCGTATCTCAGAGCTTTCGAACTCCGCCGTGAACTCTACAGAAAACCAGGCGACCAAGCGCTCAAACACGCTCTCGACGCCGCGCTCTGAAAATCAACAACGTGCTTCACAAGAGCGTCCCCACGTTTTTGCAGCGGAGGATTCCCGCAGCGCGCCTCCGGCGCGCGAGGAACTCTCCGCTGGAAAAAGTGGGTGCGAACTCTCCGCTGGAAAAAGTGGGTGCGAACTCTCCGCTGGAAAAAGTGGGTGCGAACTCTCCGCTGGAAAAAGTGGGTGCGAACTCTCCGCTGGAAAAAGTGGGCCCTAGTAGATAAGCTGGTCGTCGTTCTCGACCATGTAGAGGGTGCGGGCGGCGATGTTGACGGCGTGGTCGCCGACACGTTCGAGGTCGCGGACGGTGAGCAGCAGGCGCGACACGTCGGCCATGAGCTGTTCGATCTCCTCCTCGCCGGTGCCGTCGTCGACCTCCCGTTCGATGAGGTCGCGGACGATGGTGCTGGAGGCGGCCTCGCAGCGCTCGTCGATGGCGTCGTCGCGCTCGGCGATGGCGACGCAGGCGTCGGGGTCCTCGGACTCGTAGGCGTCCATGGCGGCCTCGACCATCTCGATGACGAGCGTCCCGATCTCCTGGATGTCGACGTCGGGGTACAGGTCGCGCTCGGCCTCGTGGGTGTACTCGCCGAGGTTGGTCGCGAGGTCGGCGATGCGTTCGAGGTCGGTGATGATCTTGAACGAGGCGGCGATGAAGCGCAGGTCCGAGGCGACGGGCTGCTGGAGCGCCAGCAGGTCGATACAGTCCTGTTCGAGGTCGAGATAGAGCTGGTTGACCTCGTCGTCGCCATCGATGACCTCCCAGGCGAGGTCCTCGTCTTTGGTCTCCAGGGCGTCCAGGCCCATCCGCAGGCGTTCGAGGACGACCTCGCTCATGTAGAGCACGTCCTCCTGCAGCGCGTCGAGTTTCTCCTGATATCCTTCGCGTGGCATACCTACGACGACCACCGGCCGGGCAATGTATGTTGTGCCATCCGCGCGAATTGCCGGACCGTGAACTGGACGGAAGGAGACGCCGCGACCCGTCAGTCGGCCAGTCGCTCGGCCAGCGCGGTCAGCGTCTCGACCTCGTAGGTCGGTTCGCGGTCGAGGGCGGTGTCGGCGCGGTGGCTCCGCCGGAGGAAGGCGCTGTCGACGCCCGCGCGGTGGGCGACTTCCACGTCTTTCGGGGAGTCGCCGACGTAGAGGGCCTCGCGGGTGCCCAGTTCGTCGAGCGCGGCGTCGAGGTAGTGGGTCTCGGGCTTGCGGCGGCGGGCACCCTCGACGGTGGGGTCGCGGCCGGCGACGTGCTCGAAGTGGTCGGCCAGGTCGTAGTGGTCGACGACGAACCGGACCGTCTCGTGCTGGTTGTTGCTGACGACGGCCTTCCGGTGGGGGAGGTCCGCCAGCGCGGTCACGTCGTCGTACAGCGGTTTGGCGCCGGACTCGACGGCGTCGCACTGGTGGTCGATGGCGTGGTCCTCGCGGCTGGCCCAGTACTCGGCCAGCGAGAGGTCAAAGGCGTCCTCGACCCGGGCGAGGTCGTCGAGGTCGCCGTCGGCCGCGTGTTCGACGAGCGCCTCGGGCGGGTCGTCGACGCCGTGCTCGGCGAACGCCGCGCGGGCGGCACGGCGTAGCAGGTCCATCTCGGTGAGTTCCACGAGCACGCCGTCGTGGTCGAAGACGACCGCGTCGTAAGTCGTCACTGTGTGCGGTGTTCGGAACGCGACCGCCGTATCGGTGTCGGTCGGCGGGGAGAGAGCGGATCGACTACCCGAACTTGCCGGTGACGTAGTCCTCGACGCGCTGGCTCTCGGGGTTCTCGAAGATCTTCCCGGTGTCGTCGTACTCGACGAGTTCGCCGCCGGTGAGGAACACGGCGGTCTGGTCGGAGATGCGGGCGGCCTGCTGCATGTTGTGCGTGACGACGACGACCGTGTACTCCTCCGCGAGGTCCTCGATGAGGTCCTCGATCTTCGAGGTGGCGACCGGGTCCAGCGCGGACGCTGGTTCGTCCATCAGGATCACGTCGGGGTCGACCGCCAGACAGCGGGCGATACAGAGCCGCTGTTGCTGGCCGCCCGACAGCCCGAGCGCGTTGTCGTCCAGCCGGTCGTTGACCTCGTCCCACAGGGCGGCCTGCCGGAGCGACTGTTCCACGAGTTCGTGCTCCTCGTCGGTGTCGTCGCGGCCGAGCAGGCGCGCGACCAATCCGGTGTTGATCTCGCCGTGCTTGCGCGGCCCGTAGGAGATGTTGTCGCGGATCGACTTGGGGAAGGGATTCGGCGCCTGGAACACCATGCCGACGCGCTTGCGGAGTTCGACCAGGTCGACGCCGTCCTGGTAGATCTCCTCGCCGTCGAGCTCGACCGAGCCGTCGACCTGTGCGGCGGAGATCCGGTCGTTCATCCGGTTGAGCGAGCGCAGGAACGTCGACTTGCCACAGCCCGAGGGGCCGATGAGCGCGGTGACGCTCTCCTCGGGGATGTCCATCGAGACGCCCTTCAGCGCCTGCTCGTCGCCGTAGTGGACGTCCAGGTCGGAGACGCTGAGCTTCGCGTCGCCGGCGAACTCGTACTCGCGCCACTCCTCGCGGACGCGCTCGTCGGTCTCGCCGGCGGTGGTCTCGGGTTCGACGGTCGCGTCGGTTCCGGGTGTCGGTTCCTCGGTGTCGGTCTGGGTGAAGTCGGTTTCGCTCATTGGTCGAGTTTCCTCCTGAAGTAGATCCGCGAGCCGATGCCGACCGCGTAGAAGCTCATCACGACGAGCAACAGCACCAGCGCCGTGGCCCAGGCGAAGTCGAGGTTGTCCCCGAGCCCGGCGGTGATGACCGCGTACAGCTGGTAGGGCAGCGCGCTCGACGACTGCACGAGGTTCACGTCGGGGACGGCGACGAACGGGAACGCCGAGGTGAACCGGAAGCCGCCCTCGACGACGCCGGCGACCTCCGAGGGGAACGGGGAGCTCGTGGTCACGAGCAGGATGGGAGCCGTCTCGCCGGCGATGCGGCCGATGCCGAGGATGACGCCGGTGATGACGCCCGGCAGCGACGCCGGGAGGACGACGCTCTTGATGGTCTCCCACTTGGAGACGCCCAGCGCGGCGCTGGCGTCGCGGTACTCGTCGGGGACGCTCTTCAGCGACTCCCGGCTGGTGATGACCACCAGCGGCAGCAGCATGAACCCGAGGACGAGCTGGCCGGCGAGGATCGAACTGGTGTTGCCGAGCCGCGGGACGAAGAAGGCCAGCCCGAACAGCCCGTAGACGACGCTCGGCGTGCTCCAGAGCCCGTTCGTGGAGATCTCGACGAGCGACGTGAACCGGCCCTGCTCGGCGTACTCGGTGAGGAAGACGGCCGCGCCGACGCCCAGCGGCACCGCGAGCGCCACCGCGCCGACGACCAGCCAGACCGTGCCGACGATGGCCGGGAGCACCCCGTCGATGCCCGTGCCGAGCGTGCTGTACCCCTCCATGACGAACGGCCAGTAGAACCAGACGATCGGCCCCTCGACGACGACCCACGTGTCGAGGACGGGCGGGTTGAACCACGTCCACGGTCCCCAGTAGAGGCCGTACTTGATCCCCTCGGTCATCGGGCCGAAGCCGCGGACGACGATGAACCCGACCAGCGAGCCGAGGAGGGCGAGCATCCCGGCGGCGTTGGTCGCGATGAGGGTGTACGCGCCCAGCTGTCGGCCCTGCGGGCCGAAGCCGCCGTAGACGCGGGCGGCCGTCCAGGCGCCGACGAGCCCGGCGAACAGCGCGATCACCGGGACGCCGACGACGCCCGTTAGCGTGATGGAGAACCCCTCGGGGCTCCACGTCCAGCCGGGGCCGACGAGGCCCGCGGCGACGACCAGCCCCGAGACGAGGACGAACAGCCCGGCCGAGAGAGTGACGCCGAGGTCCTCGCGGGCGACCAATGCGACGGCCGCGCCGACGCCGCCCGCGGCCAGCGCGACGACCGGCCAGACCGTCGAGAGCCCGAGCGTCTGGGCGGCGACGAGCCCGCCGACCGCGAACCACAGCAGCCCGAGGAACGCGGCGGAGACGAGCCCGCCGGTGTGTCCGGGTTCGGCCGCGAAGCGGCCGCCGTAGGAGGCGGCCCCCAGCGCCACGATGCCGACCCCGACGGCGGTCAGCGACCCGCCCAGCGCCGCGGCGACGGTGACGCCGCCGAGGGCGGTGTCGGCCGGGACGTACTGGGCGAGCGCGAGCACCGCGAGGACGAACGACGCGAACGACAGGGCGACCAGCCCGCCGCTGACCAGCTCGCGCGTCGAGGAGTCGTCGGCGACCAGGACGTCGCGGTCGTCGAGGTCCGTGCGGTAACTCATTGTTCACCTCCCAGCCGCTCACTCATCCGGCGCTCGATGAGCTGCGACGCGACGGAGAAGCCCATGACGGTGACGAACAGGACGACGCCGGCCGCGAACAGCCCCGACATCTGGAGACCGCTGGCGGCGCCGTACTGGCTGGCGATGAGGCTCGTGAGCGTGATCGTGCTGTCGAAGACGTCCGTCAGCGGCGTGGGGAGCTCGACGACGTTGGCGAGGATGACCGTCGCGGCCATCGTCTCGCCGACGGCGCGGCCGACGCCGAGCAGGACTGCGGCGGAGATGCCGGAGAAGGCGGTCGGCAGCGTGACGCTGGTGGTCGTCTGCCAGTCCGTCGCGCCCAGCGCGTGGGCGCCGTCTTTCGTCGGGTCCGGGACGGCCGCGATGGCGTCCTCGGCAACCGAGACGACTGTCGGGAGCGCCATCACCCCGATGACGAACCCGACGATGAAGATGTTCCCGAGCTGCGGGACGCGCAGCTCGGTCTGGAAGTACGGCGAGAGGACGGTGAAGCCGATGAACCCGTAGACGATGGAGGGGATACCGGCGAGCATCTCGACGGCCGGTTTCACTATCTCCCGCGCCCATGCGGGCGCGACTTCGCTGATGAAGACGGCGCCGGCGACCCCGAGCGGCGCCGCGACGAGCGTCGCGATGACCGTCGTCACCAGCGTCCCCCACATCATCGGGACGAGCGAGTAGACGTTCCGCCCCGTGTCCCAGAACGGGTCGGAGCCGACGAGGAGGTACAGCCCCATCTCCCGCGCAACCGGGACGGCGTTGATCACCAGGTAGACGGTGATGAACCCGAGGATCAGGACCGTCGAGGTGGTCGTCGCGAACAACAGAAAGCGGGCGGTGCTCTCCTCCGCGACGACGTAGCTGGCGACGACGAACGCGGCGAACGCGAGCAGGATGGGGCCCGTCAGCGCCGGCGCGACCAGAAACGAGAGGATCGCGGCCGCGACGAGGACGCTCCCGACGCTCCCGACGACCTGCGTCCCGGTGTCCAGTCCGTCGAGTCGCGTCGCGACGCTCATGCTTCGGGCTCCGGCAGTTTCTCGAACTCTTCCTGCTGGCGCTCGGCCGTGAGCTTCGAGTACCCCTCGACCTCGACGAAGTTCTGCTGGCCGAAGTCGCTGAGGATCATCCGGAGGAACGCGGCCTCCTTCGCCGAGGTGCCCTCCCAGGTGTAACAGTGCAGATCCCGGGCGAGCGGGTAGGAGGGGTCCGAGAGGTTCTCGCCCGGCGTGTAGGTCGTCCCGTCGAACGAGAGCTCGACGGCGGGCACCGAGTCGTCGGTGAACGCCAGCGCCATGTACGCGACGGCGTTGTTGGAGCTCGCGACGGTGGTCTTGACCTGCTGGTTCTGTCCCTTCCGGCCGTCGACGCCGTCCATCGGGGCGTTGGGGCCGCCGAGCATGTTCGTCCGGAAGGCGGTGTCGGTGCCCGACCCCTCGGCGCGCCCGATGGCCTGGATCTCCCTTTCGGGGCCGTCGTAGCTCGGGATCTCCGACCACCGGGTGATCTCGCCGGTGTAGATCCCCCGGACCTGCTCGGCGGTGAGCTTCGTCACGCCCGCGTCGTAGATCTCCGTGCTCACGACGATGGGCTGGGCGTCGACGGCGATGACGTGCTCCGTGAAGCTCGACAGCTCCTCCTCGGAGGCGTCGGGGAACTCGGCGCTCGCGGGCGCGCTCGCGTTCCCGATGTCGATCTGCTGGTCGCGGAGCTTCTCCAGGCCGGTCCCGGAGTGGCTGAGGCCGACGTTCACCTCGAACGGCGGCGACACGTCGCCGTCGGCCTCGAAGCCGTACTTGCTCGCCCAGTAGTCGGCCAGCCGCTCGTCGGTCTCGATGTCGTACTGGCTCGGCCCCCAGTACTCCCGGTCGGTCGGCGGGTAGTTCGACGCCCAGTACGACGCGGCCCGCTGGACCATCGGGAACAGCGTCGACGAGCCGCCCGCCTTGAGCAGTTCGGTGCTCGAGCCCCCGCCGCCGCCGGCGCCGCCCGCGGCCTGTCCCGGCGGTGTGGGACTCGTACTGATACAGCCACCCAGCGACGCGGCGACGCCCGCCGCGCCAGCCAGCAGTTGTCGGCGGGTTACAGGGTTCTCCCGCATTACCGGATCAGTGGCCCCAGATTGACTAAATACTCTACTATTATAGCTATATAGATGTACATACCCATGCCCACCGCTACGGACGGACGGGCGGCGCCGGTAGGGTCGGCGTATCGCCGGGGTACGCGCCGGACGCGGCGGCCTGTGTCCGCGGCGGCGAGGAGACTCGCTCTCGGCCGGGGATACCAGCTGCTGGCGTGAGACGGTTCGACGGGGTGCCTCGACGCCGCGCGGACCGCACCGACCGTTCGGCCCGGGTACGGCCATCATATCCGACTCTGATGGATATATATCCGATCGGAGTCGCCGGCGGATCTCGGTGCTCGCCGCGAAGATCCACAGGAGGCGAGCCGAACCGGAGTGATATATGGCGCAATATACCGGTACGTAGCTGTAAATATATAGAAAGGGGTTGATTTATTTGCGAGTGACGACGACCCACCGCTATGGAGACGCGCAAGGTCCAGGTCACGGGCGGGTCGACGTACACGGTGTCGCTGCCGAAGGACTGGGCGACGGAGAACGACGTGAGCGCGGGCAGCGTCGTCGAGTTCCACTCCGAGGAGGACATCCTGCTGCTGTCGCCGAAGAGCGACGAGGAGCGCGAGGAGGGGTCGATCGAGATCGACGGGCTGGAGGGCGACCAGCTCACGCG
Source organism: Halosimplex halobium (assembly GCF_051414055.1). NCBI lineage: Archaea > Methanobacteriati > Methanobacteriota > Halobacteria > Halobacteriales > Haloarculaceae > Halosimplex > Halosimplex halobium. The sequence goes on along the minus strand of NZ_JBLKNX010000022.1, from coordinate 79,222 downwards.
CGCGGTGATGACGATGTACGTCAGCGGGTTCGACGTGATCAACTTCGAGGCCGCCCGGGTCACCGCCGGCCAGCGCCGCACCATCCGCGAGGCGACCCAGGGGCTGGTCGGCCTGGAGGTCATCGAGGAGACAGGCGAGCGGGTCGTCCTCCAGGACCTGCTGGACTCCTCGGAGCTGTCGGTCCACAACGCCATCACGCGGATGCGGCTGGTGTCGCTGACGATGCTCTCGGACGCGGTCACCGCCCTGCTGGAGGACGACGACGAGCTCGCCCACGACGTGATCGAGCGCGACGACGACGTGGACCGGCTGTGGTACATGGTCTCCCGGGTGTTCCGGACGGTCCTGCGGAACCCGGCCGCCGCCACCGAGATCGGCTTCCCCCGCGAGACGGTCTTCGACTACCAGTCCAGCGCCCGCCAGCTGGAGCGGATCGCCGACCACGCCACCAAGATCGCGAACATCGCGCTGGAGATCGGCCCGGTCGGCGAGTCGGTCGCGGAGGTGCTGAGCGACCTCCAGACCGCCGCCGTCACCGTCCCGGAGACCGCGATGGACGCGCTCCTGGAGGACGACCCCGACGAGGCGGTCGCGCTCGCGACCGAGGCCCGCGCCGACCTGCCCGACATCGACGAGCGCGCCCGCGATGTCGACGACGTGATCCGCGACCTCGACGACCCCGAACTCGCCCAGTCGCTCGGGCTCGTCGTCGACTCCCTCTCGCGGACCGCCGACTACGGCGGCAACATCGCCGAGAGCGCGCTCCAGAAGGCGGCGCCCTCGCCCTGAGACCCGGCCGACTCGCCCCGGACGACCGCCGCGGGACAACTGGAGACCCGCTGCGCGTCCGCTTCTCCGCTGGTTAGTCGGCAAGCGGCGGCTACGGGGACTGCGGAAAACGGGGCATGGTGCCCCGGACGAGGTGGCAGTCGCGGGTGGGACGTGCGGCGCGCGTCGAACGGGGCGGGGTGCTCGGTGGCGCTCGCTGGTGAGCGCCGCACGCCATCAGAGCGTGGGGGATCGACCGCCAAAAGGCTCGCTAAGAGGGGTACGGTCGGCTCCCCTCCGGAATCGATTGGATCGGACCGCTATATAGACGCCGTCGCCGGGGAACCGCACTACCACGGTTCGGTGGCGACCGCGGCGAGAAAACGGGCCTATTCGACGAGGACGGCGTTGATCTGGCCGTCCTGTCCGGGACGGGAGGTGACGCGGGCGCGCCCCTCGCTGGTCTCGATGATGGCGCCCTTGGTGACGATGTTCCGGCGCACGTAGTTGGGGTTCGAGGAGTTTTCGACGACGTCCTCGATGTCGGCGGCGACGACCTCGCCGTCGGTCGCGACGCTGGCGGTGTCGGCGGTGATGGCGCGGACCTTCTCGGTGTTGCCGCGGGCGTCGACCGTCTTGAGGCGCGTCTCGCCGACGCGGGTCTCGGTCGGCTGGTCGCCCAGTTCGTGCTTCTTCTTCTTCCGGAAGTTCCGGCGTCGGCCGCCGGTGCGCTTGCGCGGGGAGCGTCCCTGGAACTTCATACCCGTGGAGTCGCCCAGCGTCTACTTGAACCTCTCGACTCCCGGTCGCCGCGACGCCCGGAGACGCCGTTCGCTCGCGCCGGAGCCGTTCGCGACGGTCGCGCACCGTCCGACCGCCCCGCCGGCCGGCGACCGGCAACGTTACGTGCCGGGCCGCGCCCATCGACGGACGATGAGTCTGCGCCGCGCCGTCGCCGTCCCCTTCCGGGCGAAGGGCCGGGAGACCCTCTCGGAGAGCGAGTTCGTCGTCGCGCTCTCGCTGGACCGCGAGTGGTTCTCGCCCGAGCAGGCCAAGCGACTCGTCGACGTGGCCGCCACCGAGGGGCTGCTCGACCGCGAGGACGACGAACTCGACCCGACGTTCGACCCGCGGGAGGTGACCGTCCCCGACGGGTTCGAGCCTGGCGACGACGTGTTGCGCCAGCGGTCGAACTTCGAGCGCGCGCTCGACGCGATCGTCCAGTCCGGGGTGGAGAAACAGGACGCCGTCGCGGCGGTCAACGGCCTCCAGGCCGACCTCGGCGTCACCGTCGAGGCCGCGGCGGTCGTCTACGCCCGCCGCCAGGGCGTCGAACTGGGCGACCTGGCCGACCGCGCCGCCGGCGAACTGGGGGACGACTGATGGTCGAGGACCGCGTCACGGACGGCAAGCGCATCGCCCAGCTGCTCTCCTCGGAGCTCTCCGGACGCGACAGGGGCGTCCTCGGCGACGTGTCCGTCGTCGACGCCGACCCCGACACCGAGCCCGCTCCCGAGGGGACGGTCGGCTACGCCGTCACCGCCCGCGGCGAGCGGGTCGGGACCGTCCGGCTCTACCCGGAGGCGGCGACGCTCTCTGTCGAGGGCGACCTGCTCGCCGACCAGGTGGCCGACGCCGTCGAGGGGCCGGACCTGGCCGTGACCGACGACGGCGCGGTCCGGATCGAGTCCGGGGCGGCGGTCAAGCGAGCCGTGGACGCGCTGGTCGCCGGGCTCTCCGACGAGCAGTAGCGCGGAGCGCGGCCCCGACAGGGGGTGACCGGCTCCGGATGCGGGTGGGACCGACCGGCTTTTGGCCGCCGGGTCGCTACTATCCCGCAATGACGGGGCCAGTCGAGGCCGTCCTGTTCGACCTGGACGACACTCTCTGCACCTACGAGCGCAGCGCCGACGACATCCTGGCGATCGCCTTCGACCGGGTCGGCGTCGACCCCTTCTTCGACGGTGCCGAGTACGTCGAGCGACTGGGCGAGTTCTCCGACGCGGGCGACGACATCCGCGACACGCGCCGGGCGGCGTTCGGCACCTTCGCCGTCGAGGCGGGCCACGACGAGGCCGTCGGCGAGGAGATAGCCGACATCTACACCGACGAGCGCGACCAGACGAACGTCCGCTTCCTCGACGGCGCGGAGGCGGCGCTGGACGCGCTGGCCGACGCCTACCGGATCGGCATGGTCACCAACGGCGACCCGTGGATGCAGTCACAGAAGCTCGCCGGCCTCGGCATCGAGGACCGCTTCGAGGTGGTCGTCCACGGCGGCCACGACGCGCCGTACAAGCCCGACCCCGAACCGTTCCACCTCGCGCTGGAGGAGCTGGGGGTCGACGCCGAGCGGACCGTCCACGTCGGCAACTCCCACGCATCGGACGTGACCGGCGCCCACGCCGCGGGTCTGCGGTCGGTCTGGCTCGCCGACGGCCGCGAGGGGGTCGCCCTCGACCCCGAGCCCCACCACGTCGTCGAGTCGCTGCACGCCCTCACCGAGGAGCCCTGGGCCTGAGGGGCATCGCGGTCGGTCGACCCGCGTTTTCCGATTTCCTCGCCCTTCACCCGGACGACGCGCCGGCCCGGTCGGTCACCGACTCCGGCGGTCCGCCGTATCGCTCGGCAAGCCACGACTCCCAGGTCACCGTGCCGACCGCGTGGTCCGGACGGGTGGCCTTCCCAGCGCGGAAGCCCTTCGCGACGCCGCCGGGGATCGGCAGTCGAACGACCGCCCGACGGAGTCCCCGGGCCTCGCGGTACGCGCTCGCGAGTTCGCCGAGCCGGTGGACCGCCGGCCCGCCGACGGGGTCCGCGCGGCCGCGGGGTCCGTCCGCGAGGTAGTCGACGATCCGGTCCGCGACCTCGCGGTGGTCGACCGGCTGGGCCCGCAGTTCCGTCGGGAGCGGCCAGACTGGCAGTTTCGCGACCGTCCCGAGAAGCTCGTCGACGAACGCGTGGAACTGCGTCGCCCGCAGAGTCGTCGACGGGACGGGACTGGCCTCGACCGCCCGCTCGGCCTCGCGCTTGCGCTCGTAGTACGAGAACGGGATCTCGCCGACGCCGACGATCGAGGGGTAGAGGAGGTGCTCGACGCCCGCACCCTCGGCCGCGTCCAGTAGCCGCTCGGTCCCGCGAACGTCGACCGCCATGGTGTCACCCTGCGGTGCCGTCGCCGCGTGGACGACCGCGTCGGCGTCGGCGACTCCGGCCTCGATCCCCGTTCCCTCGACGAGGTCCAGTTTAACCCACTCGATAGTTCCGTCGCCCTCCGCGGTCGGGGGCGGATCGTCGAGCCGCCGGGTCGCTGCCAGCACCCGCCACCCGGCCTCGACCAGTCGGTCGACGAGCGCGCCGCCGAGGGTCCCGGTCGCACCGGTCACCAGTACGCTCTCCATGGTCGAGGCGACGCGCCGGACGGACCTGTCGGTACTGCCGCATCTGTCCGGCGGGTTTATGATGGAGACGGGCGGACAGCCGACCGTGAAGCGTCTTCGAGTCTCGATCACCGCCGGGGGCCGCGAGGGGGAGATCCACCCGATGTACGGCGTGATGACCCGGGCGCCGTTCGTCGAGCGCGCGACGGCGCTGCAGTGGAACTTCACGGGCGACGCGCTCGGGATCCTCCACTACGTCGAGGGCGACGCCGACGCCTTCGCGGCGGCGGCCGACGACATCGACGTGGTCGTCGGCTACGACATCGAACCCGTCGGCGACGACGCCTTCTACGCGTACGTCCGCGACGCGACGACGGACTCGCTCGCCGAGCTGTTCGGCCCGATCAGCCGGGGTGGGCTCGTCGTCGTTCCGCCCATCGTCTACGGGGCCGACGGCGAGGTGACGCTCACGATATTCGGTCCGGACGAGGAACTCCAGGCGGCGATGGGCGCGATCCCCGAGCCCGTCGAGGTGACCGTCGAGGCCGTCGGGTCGCTCGCGGCCTCCCGCGTCGCGCCGGCGGCGCGGCTGACTGACCGCCAGCGGGAGGCCGCCGAGGCCGCCCTCGACCTGGGCTACTACGACGTGCCGCGGACCGGCGACCACGAGGCGGTCGCCGACGCGCTCGGCTGTGCGCCCAGCACCGCCGCCGAACACCTGCGGAAGGCCGAGTCGAAGCTCCTCCGGGCCGTCCTGCGCGAGGGGTGACGGGCGCGTTCCCGGCGGAACCTGTCCTTGCCAGTGCCGGCAGACGGTTCTCCGCCGGTGAGGCGCTACCGTCCGGTATGGCGAGCTCCCGGTCGATACAGGGCGTCGAACAGAGCGAGAACTACTACCACGTGCGCTACCGCGACCCCGACGAGTTCGACGAGATCCGGACGCCCGACTGGGCCGCGAACGTCGCCGGGTCGGTCGTCTCCGGCGCCGAGGTGCGTACCGGCGACGAGCACGGCAACGAGGACTGGACCGCCCAGAGCGTCCTGATCCCGGTCGACGGCGTCGCCGACGAGAGCGAGGCGCGCGACGCCGCCGACGAGATCGTCGCGAAGATGGAATCCTGAGGGCGCTACCGCCGCTCTTCTCCGGGACCGAGGTCACCCGATAGCCGACGCTATCGGGGTGGGCGTTCGAAAAAAGCGCGGGTGTCTCGCTGTCGACCGCCCTGGTGACGCCGATTCGGGGCGTCTACTGCCAGTTCTGCTGCTGGGTCGCCTGGTCCTGCTGGGTCGCCTGGTCCTGCTGGGTCGCCAGGTCCTGCTGGGTCCGCTGGGCGTACATCTGCCCGCCCGACTGGCTCTGGCGACCCTGTTGGCTCTGCTGACCCTGCTGGCCCTGCTGGTTCTCCGACAGGAACTGGCCGGTCTGGGGGTCACGCGGCTGGTGTTCGGCCTTCTGGTGCTGGAACTCCCGGAACTGCTGGGAGTGGCGGCGGTCCTGGGCGCCCTGGTCGGCGCCGCGGCCCTGCTGGCCGGGGATGCCGGCCTGCTGACCGGCGGGCCGCTGGCTGGCCGGGATGTACCCCTGTTGCCCGCTCGGCTGCTGGCTCGTCCCGCGGGACTGCTGGCTCGTCCCCCGTGTCTGCGGCTGCTGTTGGCCCATCTGCTGGGCCTGTGGCTGCTGACCCATCCCCTGTGTCTGCGGCTGCTGGCCCAGCTGCTGGGTCTGCGGCTGCTGACTCGCCTGCTGGGCCTGTGGCTGCTGATACTGCTGATCCTGTGGCTGTTGCTGGGTCTGGGCCTGGGGTTGCTGGTACTGCTGACTCTGGCCCTGCGGCTGCTGGTACTGCTGACTCTGGGCCTGGGGTTGCTGGTACTGCTGACTCTGGCCCTGCTGACCGCCCTGCGACCCCGTCGACAGGAACTGCCCAGTCTGTGGGTCACGCGGTCGCTGCCGTGCGATCTGGCTCATCCGCTGTCGGAACTGCCGGGAGTGGCGGCGGTCCTGGGCGGCCTGGTCGGCGCCGCGGCCCTGCTGGCCGGGGACGCCGGCCTGCTGACCGGCGGGCTGCTGGCTGGCCGGGATGTACCCCTGCTGCTGTGTCGGCTGCTGGCCCGTTCCCTGCTGTGGCTGGGTCTGTTGCTGTCCGAACGATCCCTGCTGTCCTGGCTGGTTCTGGAAACTCATAGTTGATCTCCGCGCGCGGAACCGCGCCGTCGCGTCGTCCCGCACGCGTGTGGTCCCCTGGACGCCACCGGTCAAAGTTACCGACCGGCTGTTCGACGGGTAGCGGAGCGATAGAAATCACGGGACGGCGGTTGGGCCGCGTTTCTCGCAGTACCCCCGTCTTAGCGAGCCCGTAGCCGGCCGCTGGACCGAGTGGGCGACGGCTACCCGTCCGTAACTGTCGCTTGCCGGGACACGTGGCGACGAGCCCGCGGCGACGGCCGCTACTCGTCGGAGAAATATCGAAGACGGCGCCGGTAGTCGTTACTCGTCGGGGCGAACGTCGGTGACCTTGCCGACGCCCTTCGACTGGCCCTCGCGGAAGACGAACCGCTGGCCTTCCTCGACCAGGTAGGGTCGGAACTTGAACCGGACCCGTGCCGTCCCGGAGTCGCCGGGGAGCAACCGCCCGTCGTCGGGGTAGAAGGCGGCGGCCTCGCTGACCGTCTCGAGGTGGACGACCGGTTCGTACCCCTCGCCGATGCGGGTGGGGTGGTTGAGCACCATCACCTCGGCCTCGAACTCGCGGACGGGGTCGGGGTCGGCGTCGCGGGGCAGGAGGGCCATCCCCCGCTCCACGTCGGCCTCGCGGACGCCCTTCAGGGCGATGCCGACGATGCGGCCGGCCTTGGCGCGGTCGACGCGGTGGTAGTGCATCTCGATCGACCGGACCTCGACCTCGCGGAACCCGCCGTCCTGCATCGGGCCGAGCAGGAGTTCGTCGCCGGCCTCCACACGACCGGACCGGATGGTCCCCGAGGCGACGGCGCCGACGCCGGTGACCTTGTACGAGCGGTCGACGTACATCGTGAACTCGTCGTCGGTCGGGCCGGCGGTCTTGGGCAGTCGCTCCAGCAGTTCGTCGAGCGTGTCCATCCCCTCCATCGTGACCGCGCTGGTCGCCAGCACCGGGACGACGGTGTCGTCGATCTCCTCGACGGCCGCGCCGACGCCGTGGCGGGCCACGGACAGCGGCGTCTTGTCCACCTCGCGGAGCTGGCGCTCGACCTCGCGTTCGACCTCCGCCAGGCGTTCGTCGCTGACGATGTCCGCCTTCGTGATGACGACCATCGTCGGCAGGTCGGTGGCGAGCAGGATCCCCAGGTGTTCGCGCGTGGTCTTCGTCGGGCCGTCGTCGGCCGCGACGGTCAGGAGGCCGTAGTCGAGCTTCTGGCCGACCAGCCCGCGGATCGTCGTGCGCAGCCACGGCTCGTGGCCGACCGTGTCGACGAACGAGACGAGTCGGTCGGCCTCCTCGACGACGCGGGCGCGGTCGGACTTGCGGTCGGGGTTGTCCATCCGGACCGGGCCGTCGTCGTCGAAGCCGTAGACGCCGTAGGAGAGGTCCGCGGAGAGGCCGCGTTCGACCTCGTGGGGTTGCACGTCGAGGTACGAGCGAGTACCCCCTTCGCCGTCGTCGGGCTGGCCGGTGACGAGGGTGCCGACCAGCGTGGACTTGCCGTGGTCGACGTGGCCGGCGGTGCCGACGACGATGTGTTCGTCGTCCTCCAGCACGGCACCCTCGCGGACGATGGCGACGCCGACGATGCCCTCGGCGGGCGCGTCGGACTCGGGCGGCTCGTAGTCACTGTCGGGGGACGCCGCGGCGCTGCCGGCGTCGCCCGGCTGTGTGCCGCCTTTCGGTTTCGCGCGGCCGTCGGCGTCGACGCCCCAGGTCTCGACGTTCTCGATGTGGGCGTCGGCCTCCTCGGCCAGCAGGCTCAGCACGTCCATCGACTCGGTGAACGCCTCGGGGGCGATGCCGGCGAGGGCGCCGTCGTCGGTGACGCCGACGACGTAGGTGGCCTCCCCGTCGCCGGAGAGGACGCGGTGGCGCAGCTGGGCGGCCAGCGACTCGCGACGGCCGTCCGCCAGGTGCAGGTCCTTCGTGAGCCGCTCTTTGAACTCGACGCTGCCGCCCTCGCGCTCACCGCGCTCGATGGCGCGTTCGAGGGCGGCCCGGTCGGGGCTCATGGGGGTCGGTAACGGGGGCCGGTACAAAAGCCTTCTCCGGGTTTGCACCCGATTCGCGTCCGGAGCGCTCCCGAGCGGTCCGTATCGCTCCCCAGGCCTCGTGAGCGGATTCGCCGCTGGCAGACAGAGACGTTACCGCACGCGCTCGACCGCTTCGAGGAACCCCTCGCCGTAGGCGGCGTCGAGCACCACGTCCGCGGTCTCCCGGGCCGGCTCGTCGGCGTTGGCGACCGCGAACGACCGGCCCGTGACCTCGAAGGTCGACACGTCGTTGATGGAGTCGCCGACCGCGACGAACTCCGCGGGGTCCCGATCCAGCCGCTCGGCGACGGCTTCCAGCGCCCGGCCCTTGCTCACGTCGGGCGACTTGACGTGGTAGGCGAAGCCGGTGTCGACGACTTCGAGGCCGTGGTCGGCGGCGATCCGCTGGAGCGGTTCCAGCGGCGCCTCGCGGCTGACGGCCACCTCCGTCTCGCGCCAGCGGTTGACCAGGTCGTGGGATCCCCACCCCAGTTCGTGGCCCGTTTCGACGTACTCGTCGACCACGTTCTGCGCGGCCTCGCGGTCGCCGAGGAACAGCAGGTCGTCGGTCGCGTGGACGAACGCGACGCCGCCGTTCTCGGCCACCACCGTCCGCTCGACGCCCGCGAACTCGCAGAGTGCGACGGGGTAGGGGAGTGCCTTCCCCGTCGCGAGCACCACGGGTGCGTCCCACTCGCGGAGGACGGGCAACACGGGCGGGTGGACGGCACGGTCCTCGTCGGTCAGCGTTCCGTCGATGTCGACGGCGAGCGGTGGCGTCACTGGTCCGATTTCAGTGGTGCGTCGGCAAAAACGTGTGTGAAGCCGCCGGCGCGCGTCACTCGGTGACTGTTCGGTCCAGGTGGTGTAGGTATCACGCCAGCATCCGCCGAGCGACCGGCGGGAGCGAGGCGGTTCACCGGACGCAAGCGAGCGGAGCGAGCGCGTCGTCCGGCCTTTTTCCCCACGTTTTTGCAGCGGAGGATTCCCGCAGCGCGTCCCTGGCGCGCGAGGAACTCTCCGCTGGAAAAACGTGGGTATGCACGCCGTACTGAACGGTCACAGAGCCTCGGCGGTCGCCTCCGAGGGAGACGGTCTCCCAAGGTCACCCAAACGGTAAGTGACCGACCGGAACATCATTCAGACAGAATGACTGATGTCGTGATGGTCAAACAGCGCGTAGAGGAGGGCAAAGTCGACCGGCTGCGAGAGTGGATGGCCGAGGTCCGCGACCGGAGAGACGAGGCCGAGGCAACGCTGCGCGACGAGGGAATGCTGACCGAGTCGGCGTTCCTCGAACGCACCGACGACGGGCCGCATCTCGTCTACTACATGGAGGCCGAGGACATCGAGCGGGTCTGGGACCAGTACGAGGACTCCGACCACGATATCGACCGGGAACACAAGCAGGTCATGAGCGATGTGCTGCCGGATGGCCGCGACGTGGGCGACTACGAACTCCTGTACCACCTCACGAACCCCGATCGCTGACGAAGTTTCTTTAAGTGGTTCTCGTCACAACGGTCTGTAGTAAGAGGAGTCTCGCGGAGACCCGAAATCACCCAGCGGACGCTACGTCTCTAGTCGGTCGTCTCGGGAGCCGTATGACGACTCCCTTCTCCGGTGGCTCGTCGCGAACAGTCTTTTAAGTCATTCTCGTCACAACGGTCTATAGTAAGAGGAGTTCTCGCGAGACTACGACCGGACAGCGGCCGCGCGGTCCCCGTCACTGACTCGCATCAACCGCTCCGATCCGGAGACTCCGTTCCGCCTCCGGTCGCCGGCTCGTTGTTTAAGTATCTCTCGTCACAACGGGGTATAGTAAGAGGAAGCCGTCGGTCCTCTCCGTTCTTCGCGACCGCCTAGCCGGAGGATTCTATAGTGGCGAGGGCGAAGGCCGACGAGATGAACGGGGGACGCGACAGGGCCGACCACGGGCTCCGAGCGAGCGGCGAGCCGGTCGACCCGCGCGCGGAACGGGACGTGAGCACGCGGCCGGGAGACGGGTCGCTCGGGCGCGTCGAGGCGGCCAAGGACCAATCGTTCCGCCGGTGGGACGTGACGACGCCGAGCGCGACGCTCATCGGCCGGCCGGAGAACCCCGGGGAGGACGTGAGCGAGAACCTCCGGCGGCTCCACGACGAGCAACACCCGGCGATGGCGGGCCACGCAGAGCGGATGCACCGGCTGGAGAAAGCCCGTATCACCCACGCCTTCTGTAACCGGCTGGCGCTGACGCCGTGGGAGCGCGACCGGGCGCTGGGGATCATGACCGATCTGGACCTGACCGCCTTCGGGAGCCAGCGGGCCATCCAGAAGGTCGCGCTGGTCGTGATCCGCCACGTCGTCGACGACGAGCGCCAGCGGGTGCTCGGGCTGCACGACCGGGAGTGGGTCGCCGAGCAGCCGCCCGAGTCGCTGGCCGACCTGCACGAGCGGTTCGACTCGATCAAGGACGACCCGCGCTACCGGCGGCTCATGGACCTTGTCGGGCTGGACGTGACGAGCGTCAACCGGCTCGACCGGACGCTGCAGGACCAGCTCGACGAGCAGGACCTGCGCGGGGCCGTGTTCGGGCGCAACCCCCACCGGGACCCGAGCCTGCCGCAGATCCGCGACCGCGACCCCACCGAGGTGCCGCAGTCCGACGGCGATCCGAGCGCGGAGTGAGGACGGCATCCGTTCCCCCGTCGCCGCCCTCACCGACACCCCCGCCGATGCCCCCATCAGGTTCTTGCCGCTCGGCGTGCAATCGGTACGCAGAGCCCACATGACCACTACTATCGAGATCGACGACGACCTCGCCGAGCGGATGGAGGCCCACCTCGAGGACGACGAGTCGCTGGCCGAGCTGGTCGAGGAGCTGGTCAACATGTACGAGACGGAGGGTACCTTCCTACAGGAAGGTTACTCGGAGTAGCGTCGTCGGTCGGAGGGGGCGGCACCGGCAGCGAGGGGGACGGACCGCCGCGACGGCGGGACGGCGGTCCGTAGCGCGGTCGACGGTCGCGGACCTACAGTTCGCCGAGCTTGCGGAGCAGCTGGCCGCGGTACTCCTCGTCGGCCTGGACGTCCTTGAGTTCGAGGACGTTGCGTTCGAGCTTGTCGAGGGCGACGCCGAACGCGGAGTCGGCGCCGTATCCCTCGCCGGAGCCGGCGGCCTGGCCCTTGTTGGTGCGCAGGCGGATCTGCGAGCGGATCAGGGGCGTGCCACGCAGCTTCTCCTTGTGCTCGTGGAAGCGGACGTGGGCGTGCTGGACCTGCATGTCCTGGTACTTGTCGGCGACGCGCTCGATGCGCTGGCGGATGTCCTCGCGGCTGATCGTGTCCAGCAGCTTGATGTTGGTGATCTGCACGTCCATGTGCTCCTCCTCGGTGAACGTCAGCGCGCGGAGCACGTCGGTCTTGGTGAGGATGCCCTCGACGACGCGGTCGTCGCCCTCGGGCGTGACCACCAGCCCGGCGTAGTCGTTGTCGAGCATGCGCTCGACGGCGTCGCGGACGGACTCGTCGAGGGTGGTGGTGGCGACGGGGCTGGACATCTCGTCGTAGACCGGGAGGTCGAGGACGCGCTCGATGTCGCCGGCGCGCTCGCCGCGGGTCGCCTTGTCCATGTCGCGGACGACGATGTCGACGATGTCGTGGCGGGTGACCATCCCCGAGAGGTGGCCGTCCTCGTCGAGCACGGGGAGCCGGGAGATGCCGTGTTCGCGGAGGTGGTTGATCGCCTGGCCGACGTTGGTGTCCTCGTCGACGGTAACGACCTTCTCGGTGTAGATGTCCGAGACGGTGAGGGCGTCGAGGTTCTCGAGGACCGCCTCCAGGATCGCGTCCTCGGTGACGATCCCCCACAGGCGGTCGGCCTCGAAGACGGGGGCGACCTTGGTCCCGCCCTCGACGAGGACGCGGGCCACCTCGCGCACGTCGTCGGTGCGCTCGACCTTGGGGGCCGGCTGCAGCATCGCGCTGGCCTTGGTGTTGTCCTCGATGTGGGACTGCACCAGCTGTTTCTGCGTGATGATCCCGGCGTACTCGCCGTCGTCGGTGACGATCAGGCCCTTGGGATTCTCGCGCTCGAACTTCGACCGGACTTTCCCCAGCCGTTCGTCGACGTCGACCGCGACGTACTCGCTGGTGGCGATATCAGCAATATCCATCTGAATCTCCCATCACGAGAGTTCGACGCCGACACTATTCAAACTTGGCGACCGCTCCCGCTCGCCGGGAGTCCACATCCGCCACACCGCTATCGGTCCCACCGCCACGCCGCCGTCGACCCCTCCGCCGTGCCACCGGCTCCCGGCTGGCGACCCGCCCAGTCGGAGCCAGCGGTCCGATCCTCCCCGACGGCCTCCCGACCTGTCCCCGACGGCTTCCCGGCCCGTCATCGACAGCCTTCCGACCGGTACCGCTCACCTACTCCCACGACCATCCCGATTCCCCGTCGAGGAGTCCGCTCCGCCCGTCTCACCGAGAACTGTCCCGGCGAGCCGCCGACGGGAGTTCGACAGTAGTCGAATAATACTACGACTTTAATCGAATCCAACGTTTCGCGGGAACATCGAAAGCAGGACCGGATCGAAGTTAACGTTCGTTCAGCAGAGGCCCCGAACGACCGCCGTGACAAACACAAACATGGGTAAATCGGGAAAAACAGCAGAAGTTTTTTCATCTCCCCGCTCGCTGTTCCGGGTACGATGACGGGGACACAGCCGCGGATCGAACTCTACGTCCGGTCGCTGCTGCCGGACGGCGCGCACAACCGACAGGAGGCGGTCATCGACCGCCTCGAACGGCTCGACGCCGAGGACGAGATCGAGGACTTCTCGGTCATCGTCTGGGGCAAGCAGATCGCCCGCGACTCCTCGGGCGCCCGCACCGAGGAGGGCGAGTACATCCTCAACCGCGTCGCGGAGTTCAAGCAGTGGGCGCTGTCGAACAACGTCTCGCTGGAGTCGTTCTACCAGAAACACGACGTGGCCAACGACGCGACCGACGAACCGTACTCGGCCATCGTCCTCCCGGTGATGGGCCTCGCCGAGTACGAGGGCGAGGAACTGCGCCACGTCGCTCCCTGCAGCGAGGGCGACGAGGTCCACACCATCATGGACCGGCTCGACCGCCTCGAACGCGGCGAACCGACCGCGGTCGAACAGTCGCCCGACGTATCGATCCTCTCCGACTGAACGCGCTCCCCGTCACTCCCGTTTTCTACCCGCCGAGCGGCGGCTCCGAACTGACTCGCCGTCCGCCCACTCGCCGTCCGTGCACTTGCCGTCCGCGCACTTGCCGTCCGTGCGCCGCCACCTGCGAGTGCAGGGACGCGGTACTTCCGCGACAGTCCCCACTAGACGGTAGCAATGGTAACTCGCAATGCGGGTCCGCTGAAGAAGATCGGTATCGTCTCGACGCTCGTCGACGCCGCGCTGGCGTTCGCCCGCGGCCACCCGAAGAGCGGCGCGCTGCTGGTCGCCGCGGCGGCACTGTCCTCGAAGGTCCCCGCGCTCGGCACGCTCACGTCGGTCGCGCTCCGGATCGCCCGCCGACTCCGGTAACCTCGCCCGCCGACCCGACGGCTGTCCGTCGACCGCGCGTCAGCAGACGAACACCGTCGCGGACACGTCGCCCTCGGGACCGGCGTGGGCGTCGACCCCGACCAGTTCGGCCCCGCCGTCGGAGAGCCCGCCGGCCTCGTCGACGTAGCCGTCGACCAGCGCGGCGGCCAGCGCCTCGGGCGAGTCGACGGCGGGGTCGCCCTCCTCGAACGACCGCGAGAACGGGGTGATCCGCTCGACGCCGTCGCCGCAGGCGCCGTCGAGCGCCCGTCCCAGGCGCTCGCCGCTCGGTATCGATCCGGTCCCGGCCGTCTCGCTGACCCGGCCCTGGTTGTACAGCCGGGCCGCGTCGGCCACGTTCCCGTTCCACTCGTACTCGGCGAGTCCCGCGTCGGCCCGGCGGTCGTTCAGCTCGGCGACGAACGCCGTCTCCGTCTCGCCGAGGTCGACGCCGCGGTACTCGCTGGCACTGCCGGGGACGCTGTCCATCCCCGGGAGCGTGACGACGCCCAGCAGCGCGAGTACCAGGACGGCCCCGGCCACCAGCGCGAACGCCAGCCCGACCAGATAGCGGGCGTTCAGCAGGTCGAGGTAGGAGGTCCCGCCCAGTTCCTCGGCGTAGTCGGCCTCGTCCGGGACCGTCCGCTCCAGGCTGGCGTTGCCACAGCGACTGCAGGGCGGCGAGTTCTTCTGGTGGACCCGACCGCACTCCGGACAGACCCACACCGGCTCGCGCTCGTGGTCGGGGTCGTCGGGCGCGACCGGGACGACGGCCTTCTCGAACTTGTGGTGACCGCAGTTGTCACAGGGCGGGTCGTTGCGCTCGTGGGGTTTGTCGCACCACGCGCAGCGCCACTTCGCCGAGCCGCCCGCGTCGGTGCCGTCCGAGGTTCCGGTCCCGCTCGCGGCGTCGCCACCGCCCGGACTGTCGCCGCCGCTCATCTTACAGCCTGACGGGCACGTCGCGGTCGTCCAGGTACCGCTTCACCTCGTCGATGGAGTACTCGTCGAAGTGAAAGATCGACGCCGCCAGCGCCGCGTCCGCGCCGGCCTCGGTGAACACCTCGTGGGCGTCCTCCGGGCCGCCACAGCCCGACGAGGCGATGACGGGCGTCGAGACGGCGTCGCAGACCGCCTTCGTCAGCGGGATGTCGTAGCCGTCCTTCGTCCCGTCGGCGTCGATGGAGTTGACGAACAGCTCGCCCGCCCCGCGCTCCTCCGCTTCCTCGGCCCACGACACCACGTCGACGCCCGTCCCCTCACGGCCGCCCTTGACCGTGCACTCGAACCAGCAGGACTCGCCGTCGACCTCGACGTAGTGCTCGCCCTCCTCGTCGAAGCGCCGCCTCGCGTCGACGCTGATGACGATGCACTGGTTGCCGAAGGCGCGGGCGCCCTCGGTGATGAGCTCCGGCCGCTCCAGCGCGCCGGTGTTGATCGACACCTTGTCCGCGCCCGCCCGGAGCGTCTCCTTCACGTCCTCGCGGGTGCGGATCCCGCCGCCGACGGTGAGCGGGATGAACACCTCGTCGGCGACCTGCGAGACCGTGTCGAGCATCGTCTCGCGGCCCTCGGCGCTGGCCGTGATGTCGAGGAAGACGAACTCGTCGGCGCCGGCCTCGTTGTACTTCTTGGCCATCTCGACGGGGTCGCCCGTGTAGGCCAGGTCCTCGAAGTTCACCCCGGTGTAGACCGCGGCCGACCCCTCGTCGTCCAGGTCCACATCGATACAGGGGATGATCCGCTTCGTCAGAGCCATCTATACCGACGACTCGGGCGGCGAGCGGCAAAAGGTATCCGCCTTCCCGGGCGGGTCGACCCCCGATCGGGCCCCAGCACCGACGGTCGGCCGCGGGTCCCGCCCGGCCCGAGCCAGCGGCGGTATCCGGGGCATACTTTTGGGGCGGATCCGCGAACCGCCGACGAATGAACCGGCCACTCAGCGCGGTCGTCGCCGGCGGGGTCGGCACGATGGTCATGTCGGCGGCGCTGGCGATCTTCGAGGTCCAGACCCGCTACGCCATCGGGATCTTCGAGACCATCGCCCGGTTCGTCCGGATGCCCGAGAGCCTCTTCGTCGGCTTCGTCGTCTACGCGCTGGTCGGCACCGTCGCCTGGCCGCTGCTGTTCGTGAGCCTGAAACCCTACGTCCCGCTCGACCTCGATCCCGCGGTCGCGGGCATGCTGTTCGCGCTCCCGCTGTGGGTCGCCTTTGCCATCGTCGGCCGCGGCGACGTCGAGGGCGCGCTCGTCGTCCTCTTCGTCGCGTTCACCCTCATCGCACACCTCGTCTACGGGTTCGTCCTCGGCGCGGTGTACGCGAGCCTCGCCGACGAACACGCGTCGGGTCCGGCCGCACCGGCCGCCGAGTAAGTCGGGAAGACATCGGCCGCCGAGTAAGTCGCGGTTACACCGGCCGGCGAGTAAGTCGCGGCCACACCGCTCCCGTCGGCGAGTAAGCGCGTCCGACCGGCCGGTGCCCGACGTATACTTTTCCCGTATCTGTCGCAACACCCGGCAACCTCGCCCGATGTCGGGACTCATCGCCGCCCTGGTCGTCGTCGGGTGCTGCGCCCCCGCGGCGGTCGTGTGGTACCGAACGAGGCCCTTCGCGGACCGCCAGCAGCGGCGACCCGACGGGACCGACGACGGCTCGACCCCAGCCCGCGCCGACGGCGGTGGGACGGTGCGGGCGAAGCCGCTCGGCCCGCGGCGCTGGCTGACGACCGTCGACCACCGCGACGTGGGCCTGCTCTACCTCGCCTTCGGAACGATCGCCGGCCTCTGGGGCGGGATGGACGCGATGATGATGCGGACGGAGCTACTGACGCCGACCGTCTCCGTCTGGAACGCCGAGACGTACAACGCCCTCTTCACCACCCACGGCATCACGATGCTGTTTTTCTTCGCCGCGCCGGTGTTCGCCGGCATCGCCAACTACGTCATCCCGCTGCTGATCGGCGCCGACGACATGGCGTTCCCGCGGATCAACGCCCTCGCCTTCTGGCTGTTGCCCCCCGCGTTGCTGATCGCCCGCGCCGGGATCGTCACCGAACTCGTCGGCAAGACCCTCGAAGGCGCGCTCGGGCTCGTCCCGCCGGGCCTCCTGGCCCGGTTCGGCGGCGCGGGCGCCGTCGTCGACCCGCTCCTGTTGCTGGAGCCGCCGGGGGTCGGCTGGACGATGTACACGCCGCTGTCGATCCAGAGCCCCAACCAGCAGATCAACCTCCTGTTGCTCGGTCTGCACCTCAGCGGCGTCGCGACCACGATGGGGGCGATCAACTTCATCGCGACCATCGTCACCGAGCGCGGCCCGGAAGTCTCGTGGGCCGACCTCGATCTCTTCTCGTGGAACATCCTCACCCAGTCGGGGATCATCCTGTTCGCGTTCCCCCTGCTGGGCAGCGCGATGGTCATGCTGCTGCTCGACCGGACTGTCGGGACGACCTTCTTCACCGTCGACGGCGGCGGCCCCATCCTCTGGCAGCACCTGTTCTGGTTCTTCGGTCATCCCGAGGTGTACATCCTCGTCCTCCCCGCGTTCGGCCTCGTCAGCTACATCCTCCCGAAGTTCGCCGGCCGCGAGCTGTTCGGCTTCCGCTTCGTCGTCTACTCGACGCTCGCGATCGGCGTCCTGAGCTTCGGCGTCTGGGCCCACCACATGTTCTCGACGGGTATCGACCCGCGGGTCCGTGCGAGTTTCATGTTCGTCTCCATCGCCATCGCCGTCCCCAGCGCCGTGAAGACGTTCAACTGGATCGCGACGCTGTGGAACGGCCGGATCCGGCTCACTGCGCCGATGCTGTTCTGCCTCGGCGGCCTCGCGCTGTTCGTCGTCGGCGGCATCACCGGCGTCTTCCTCGCCTCCATCCCGGTGGACCTGGTCGTCCACGACACCTACTACGTCGTCGGCCACTTCCACCTCATCGTCATGGGGGTCATCCCCTTCAGCATGTTCGCGGCCTGTTACTACTGGTTCCCGCTCATCACGGGCCGGTGGTACAACCGCCCCGTCGCCGTCGCCCAGGCCGTCCTGCTGACCGTCGGCTCCGCGTTGACCTTCCTTCCGATGCTCGTCACCGGGATGGAGGGGCTCCCCCGGCGCTACGCCACCTACCCCGAAGCCTTCGCCTTCCTCAACCAGGTCTCCTCGGCCGGCGCGTATCTGGTCGGCCTCGCCGCCGCCCTCTGGCTGTTCAACATGGTGCAGTCCTACCGCGTCGGCCCGCCGGTCACCGACGACGACGCCTGGGACCTCGCCGAGACCGACCAGCGCGCCCGCGAGTGGCACCACCCCTCGGGCCGACCGACACAGCGAGCCCCCGCGATCGAAGATCCTGCACCAGAGAACGGCGCGAGCGACGAGAGCGAAACGGGCACCGACGGCGGCGCGCCGACCGACGACGCGCCGGCCGAACCGGGCCGAGCGAGCGCCCTCGACCGTTCGACCCGCGACGAGCAGATCGGCGGCCGGGGACCGCTCCGGCTGGTCGCCGCGGCGACGGTCGCCATCGCCGTCCTCGTCGTCGCCGGGCGGCTGCTGCTCCCGCTGAACGGCTTCGACTCGACGACCGAGGCGCTGATCCGGACGCTCAACCGCCGGCTCCTGCTGGTGGCCGTCCCGCTCGCCCTGTTCGTCGAGAGCGTCCTGGTCTACGCCGTCTACCGGTTCCGCGGCGGCGTCGCGCTCCGGACGCCCGAGAACAAGCCCCTGGAGATCGGCTGGACGGTCGCGACCGCGTTCGTGCTCCTGTTCGTCGCCGTCGTCTCCTACCAGGTGCTGGGCTCGCCGTTCGTCGCCGCGACGCCGGAACCCGAGCGCGAGCGGCCCGCCGACGCCGTCGAGATCGAGATCGTTGCCGAACAGTTCAACTACGGCGTCCGCTACCCGGCGGCGAACGCCTCGGTCGCGGACGCCGACGTGATCTACGCGCCGACCGACCGGCCGGTGTACTTCGAGGTGACCGCCGAGGACGTGTTGCACTCCGTCCACATTCCCGCCCTGGGGCTCAAGCAGGACGCCTTCCCCGGCCAGTGGAACCAGATCCGCACGCGCCTGCTTGACACCGGGGAGTACCGCCTCTACTGCGCGGAGTTCTGCGGCGTCGGCCACTCGCGGATGCGGACGACCCTCAGCGTCGTCACGCCCGCGGAGTACCGCAACCGGGTCGACGCGATCGCCGATGGGACGGGCAACGGAACGGCTGGGAACGGGACCGCCGGGAACGCCTCCGCCACGAGCGCGAAGACCGATCCCCCGTCGGCTCCGGCAGGGGGAGTCGGCGGACCGACGTTCCGGGGACGGTAGGTTTTACTGCCGGCGGAGACCACCGCGACTATGCGAAAACGTTCACTCGCGGGCGAGTGGCAGTTTCGCCGCGAGGGCGGCGAGTGGCGGACGGGGTCGGTGCCGGGCGGCGTCTACACCGATCTCCTGAACCTCGACGCGATCCCCGACCCGTTCGTCGAGGACAACGAACTCGACGTGCAGTGGGTCGGGGAGTCCGACTGGACCTACCGCCGCACGTTCTCGGTCGACGAGCGACTGCTCGACCACGACCGGGTACTCCTGCAGTGCGACGGCCTCGACACCGTCGCCACCGTGTCGGTCAACGGCCAGGTCGTCGGCGAGTCCGTCAACATGCACGTCGGCCACGAGTTCGACGTGAGCGATGCACTCGAACCCGGCGAGAACGAGATCACCGTGGCCTTCCGCTCGCCCGTCGAGTACGGCCAGGAGCGAGCCGCCGAGTACCCCTACGAGGTGCCCTGTATCCGCTACCCCGTCGACCAGCCCGGCCGCCCGTTCGTCCGGAAGGCCCAGTGTCACTACGGGTGGGACTGGGGCCCGTGTCTCCCGACGATGGGTATCTACCGCGACATCTCGCTGGTCGCCTACTCCGAGCCCCGGGTGCGCTACACCAAGACCGAACAGGACCACGACGGCGAGGGCGTCGAACTGACCGTCCGCGCCGGGGTCGACGCGCCGACCGCCGGCACCTACGACCTGACCGTCGAGGTGGCCGACACCGTGGTCACCGAGTCCGTCGAGCTGGACGCCGGTGAGCAGGAGGTCGAGTTGACGGTCCCGGTCGACGAGGACTCGGTCGAACTGTGGTGGCCGAACGGCTACGGTGACCAGCCGCTGTACGATCTGGACGTGTCGGTCGGCGACGGCGAGGGTCGCACCCACCACACGCACTCGGCTCGTGTGGGCTTCCGCGAGGTCGAGGTCGTCGTCGAACCGGACGAGGTGGGCACCTCCTTCTACTTCGAGGTCAACGGCGAACCCGTCTACGCGAAGGGGGCCAACACCATCCCGACCTCGCCGTTCTACGGCGACGTGACCGAGGAGCGCTACGAACACCTAGTCCGCAGCGCCGCCGACGCCAACATGAACATGCTCAGAGTGTGGGGCGGCGGCTACTACGAGGAAGACGAGTTCTACGATCTGTGCGACGAGTACGGCCTGCTCGTCTGGCAGGATTTCATGTTCTCCTGCTCGCTGCACCCCGCGAACGACGAGTTCCTCGACACCGTCGAGGAGGAGGTACGCTACCAGGTCCGCAGGCTCGCGAACCACCCCTCCATCGCGCTGTGGTGCGCGAACAACGAAAACGAGGAGGCCGCCCAGAACTGGTTCGTCGACCACGACCACCACGAAGACCACCTCGACGACTACGCCGCCCTCTACGAGGAGACGGTCGGACCGGCCTGCCGCGAGGAGGATCCCTCGCGGACGTACTGGCCGGGGTCGCCGTCCAGCGGCCCGGACGAGCTCGAACCGTACGTCTTCGAGAAGGGCGACATCCACTACTGGGACGTGTGGCACCAGGGCCAGCCCTTCGAGGACTACCTGACCACCGAGCCGCGGTTCGTCTCCGAGTTCGGCTACCAGTCGTTCCCCTCCACCGATTCCCTCAGAACCGTCCTCGACGAGGCGGACTTCAACCCCACCTCGCCGATGATGGAACACCACCAGCGCAACCCCGGCGGCAACACGACTATCCTCCGCCGGATGGCCGACTACTTCCGGATCCCCTTCGACTTCGACGACTTCGTCTACCTCTCGCAACTCCTGCAGGCCGAGGCGATGTCGACGGCCATCGAACACTGGCGCCGCCGGAAACCGACCGCGATGGGCGCGCTGTACTGGCAGCTCAACGACCTGTGGCCCGTCGCGTCGTGGTCCTCTATCGAGTACGACGGCAAGTGGAAGGCCCAGCAGTACGCCGCCCGCCGGCAGTTCGCGCCCGTTCTCCTCTCCTTCCATCCTTCCTTCGAGGGCCGCGACGGCGTCGACAACGCCCAGGCCGAGGACCCCGAGGACATCGACTGGGGCGACGTGACCGCCCAGACCCTGTGGGTCACCAGCGACGAGACCGACCCGCTATCCGGCGAAGTCGCCCTCGAAATCGTCACCTTCGACGGGGAACTCGTCCACGAGGAGACGGTCGCGGTGGACATCGACGCCCACGAGAGCACCGAACTGGCGACCGTCGCCCGCGAGGACCTGCCCGGAGGCGTCGACCCGGCCGAAGTGATGGTCCGCGCGACGTTCGAGGGCGACCGCGACGGCGAAGCGGTCCCGGACTCGTACCCCGCCACCGCCTTCTTCGAGGACTACAAGCGGCTGGACCTGCCGGAGACCGACCTCACCGTCGAGGTCGACGGCGCGGACGTGACGGTCGCGGCCGAGGGCGCGGCGCTGTTCGTCGAACTCGACCCCGGAACGACGGCTGGCGCGTTCTCGGACAACTACGTCCACCTCGCGCCCGGCGAGGAGCGGACGCTCACCTTCGACGCCTACGACGGACGCCGCGACGCGCTCGTCGAGGCCGACCTCGAAGACGAACTCTCGGTGCGTCACCTCAGAGAGACGTACTGACCGACGGGACGAGCCGGCGGCTCCCGTCGGTCAGTCCGGGTCGTCGTCCCGTACGTCCTGCCAGGTCGACTCACCGAAAAACGACTGTAGCGCCGTCAGGACGCCGACGTATGTCCCGAACGCGACGACCGCCGTCGGGACCACCAGCGCGAGCACCAGGGCGCCGAACCCGGTATCGACGAGGGGGAGCGTCACGGGTCTTCGCTCCGGTCGGAAGAACGCGGTTTCATGATGGGTGCTTCGGGGGGACTACCCGTGCTGTTCGACCGCGGCGACCAGCGACGCCTTGTCCTGGACGCCGACCAACCGGTCCGCGACCGACCCGCCGGCGAACAGGGCGAGCGTGGGGACGCCCTGGACGCCGTACTCCCGAGCGAGCCGCTGGTTGGCGTCGACGTCGACCTTCGCGACGGCCGCGTCCGTCTCGGCGGCCACGTCCTCGACCACCGGTTCGAGCATCTGACAGGGGCCACACCAGTCGGCGTAGAAGTCCGCGAGGACAACGTCGTGATCCGCGACGAGCCGGTCGAGCTCCGAAGCGTCGCCGACGTGAACCGGCTCCGACGGCGCGCTCGAACCCTCGTCGGATCCGGCGCCACCGGTTGATTCTCCCCGAAGCTCCGCCATCTTCGCTTCCCTGATCTCCTCGATCGATCTGTCCTGGCTCATCGCCCGACCCTACGGCGCGACGGGTCTTATTTGTTTTGTGTACATTGCACAATACTGTGCGCGGTCGTCGGGAGACGCGGTCCGGACGGTCGGCGGTGCGACGCGAGCCGTTCCGACACGCTAAGGTTCCCCCCGGCTGAATCGGGAACCATGGTCGACGAACACGAGGACGCGGCGCACGGACACGAGGACCGCCCGGACTACGACCCCGCGGACAAGGACCTCCCGGCGCGAGAGCCGCCGCTGCGCTCGACGGCACCGCAGAGCGACTACACCGGCCGCGACGTGGGCGTCGGCGCCGCCGTGCTGCTCGTCGGGCTCGTCGTCACCTTCGTTCTCCCCCTCGCGCTGGTCTGACGCGAGCCGTCAGCGGTCCGACCGGGTGTCCGTACCAGAGCCGGCCAGCGGCCGCGTGTACTCGACGGTGAACCGGCGGCTCGCGAGGACGGCGTTGCCGACCGCCTCGCTCGCGGCGTCGTGGCTCGCGCCGCCCTCGACGCCGAGGCGCTCCGAGAGCGCGTACACCTGAAAGCGGTAGGTGAACGGTTCGCCCCTGGGCGGACAGGGCGGCATGTACCCGACCTCGCCACCCTCGGGCCGGCCCTGCCGTGCATCGCCGAGCGACTCGACGACAGGGTCGCCCGGGAGCGCGGCGGGGATCCGGTCGCGGTCGGGCGGGACGTTCCACAGCGTCCAGAAGGTCCTGTCGGTGATCGGCCCCTGGTTGAACGAGGCCGTCACCGCCAGAGCCGCGGTCGGTTCCGGCGTGCTCTCGACGGCGAATGGCGGGGAGACGCCCTCGCCGTCGCAGGCGTGGCGAGCCGGCAGCTCCCCGTCGGTGGCTATCGCCCGGCTCGAGACGCGGAACGGACGGGGCGTCTCGCTCCCGGGGGCGGAACAGCCCGCGAGGCCGAGAGCCGTCCCGCCGGCGAGCGTCGCGAGGAGGTCCCGGCGGCGCATAGCGGGCCTGAGGGCGGGCCGTTAATCGGGGCTTCGATCCACGCCGTACACTGTCGGTGCCGCCGCGCTACACGCGTGGCGGCGACACGGTCGCTCCTGCCCGGCGCCGCTCCGGTCTGCCGGGTCACACAGGGGGTTCTCTCAGCGCGTGAAGTCGGTGGGAACGGTTTTTATCCCCGTTCGCTTCCCCCGTGACGTGAGCGTGACGAAATACCAGGGGCTGATCGAGCGCCTTCAGGAACGCGCGGGCGAGAGTCTGTTGACAGTCACACGGTTCACCGAGGCGGAGTCGGAGTTCCTCTACGGCGAGGAGTGGTTCGAGCGGTTCGTCGCCGCGGTCGACACGCGCTCCCCGGAGAAGATGCACGAGGACGCGGTGTACAACCTCCAGCAGGCCGAGGTGAGCGGCGAGCTCTACGGGAGCCGCGTCCGCTCCGAGATCCGGGTCACCGAAGACGGGATCGGGATCGCCCTCTACCCCGGCGACGGCGTCGGGTTCCACGTCCTGCTCGACGACGAGGCGTCGGTCGACGTGCCCGCCGTCGTCGACGAGGCACTCGGGGAGATCGGCGAACCCCCGTAGGCGAGTCCTCGAAGATCGTTCCCGGACGGGTCCCCGACGCTCGTTCCCCCGGTGGATGACTGCCACCGGCGGTCGGTCCCCAGGTTTATGACGATCGGTTGACCACTCCCGGGTATGTGCGCTTCCCTCCAGCGACGCCCGGCCGCCGACGGTCCGACGACCGCCGGGCACGCCGCGCTGGCCGCCCTGCTGGCCGGGCTCGTCCTCGTCAGGATCGGTGTCGGCCACGTCGCCGGGACGCTCCGGTCGGAGACGGGCCTGCTCGGGGTTCCGGCGGTGGTGACCCTCGCGTACAGCGTCGTCGCGCTCGCCGCGCTCGGCGCCGTCTACGCGGCGTTCTCGGCGCACGCCGAGGAGCGACTCGACAGGGCCGAACTGACACAGGCGGGGCTGGCGGTGACGCCGCTGGTGGTCGTGGCGGTCTACGTCGCGTTCGACCGCCTGGCGGTCGGCGTCTCGGCCGCCCCGGTCGCGAGGGCGGGCGGGTATCTGGTCGCCGTCGGGCTGCTCGCCGTCGGGTACGCGCGGGTCGCCGACCTCGAGGTTCCGACGACGCCGCCGACCCGCGACGGCTGGGTCGCGACCGGCCTCGCCGTCGCCGCCGTCGCTGCGAGTGCTGGGCTCGCTGCGGTCGGCGCGTCGCTTCTCGGGTGGCCCGGCGGGCCGTTCGCGTCGTTCCGGTATCCGTCGACCCTGTCGGTCCCGTCGTTCGTACTCGCGACGGCAGTCCCGACCGCGATCACGGCCGTCGGCACGGCGCTGCTGTTCAACGGGGCGGTCCAGTCTGCGCTCCGTCGCCACCGGTCGCCGGCCGCAGCCGCCGGCGCCGTCACGCTGCTCGCGTTCGCCGCCGACTGGGTGATCGCCGCCGTGCCGCCCGCGCTCGGAGCCGTCGCCGCGCCGGTGCCGTCCGCCGTCCGGTGGGCCGTCGTCCTGGCGGCGCTGGTCGTCGCCGTCCTCGCGGTGCTGGCCGCCGCCGTCGGCTACGGCCGCGTCTGGGACGAGCGCGCCGGCGCCTCGATGGACGACTATCCGACGCTCGGTGCCGTGACCGCGGCCGGCGCCGCCGGGGTCGGCCTCGCGCTCGCTGTCGCCACCGCTCTGGGGGGTAGTCCGGGCCCTGCGGTGGTCAGCTACGCCGTCGCCGTCGGCGCCGGCGCTGTCGCCTTCGAACGCACGCAAACCGTCTGGGCCCCCACCGTCGTCTACGCGGCCCACGGGATCGCGATAGCACTCGCCACCCGATACGTGGTTTCGGGCGGCGCGGGCGGCGACGCGGTGACCGTCGGCCTGTCTCTCCTCTGAGCCGACTCGACGCCGAGGTCGACCTCGATCTCAGTCCAGTTCCCGCTCGATCACGTCGCGCAGCTCGGCGATCTCGGCCGCGTCGTAGGACAGGTCGTCGTCGGCCAGCGCCACGTCGAGGGTCCCGGAGCCGTCGGCCGTCCCGAGGTCGTACACCGGCGCGACGCCGTCGAACGCCTCGCGGACCGCGCTCGGGTCGGTCGTCTCGACGACGACGCGACCGGCCTGTTCGCCGAACAGCAGCGCCGCGGGCGAGCCCTTCGACGGGGCGTCGAGGTCGACGCTCGCGCCGGCGGCGTCGGTGACCATCTCGGCGAGCGCCACCGCGAGGCCGCCGTGGCTCACGTCGTGGGTGGCCAGCGTCGCGTCGTCGTTCGCCACGTCGACCAGCGTGTCGACGAACGCGTCGGGGTTCGCGAGCGACTCGGGGAAGCGGTCGGTGCCGCCGAACTGCGCGAGGTACTCCGAGCCGCCGAGCCGCGGTTCGGCGTCACCCTCCAGCGAACGGGCGCCGACCAGCAGGAGGTCGCCCTCGCCGGACAGCGCCGCGGGCGGCGCGTCGTAGCCGTCCTTGACGCCGACCAGAGCGAGCGTCGGCGTCGGCGGGATCGGGCCGGCGACCGAGTCGTTGTACAGCGAGACGTTCCCGCCCAGCACCGGCACGTCGAGCGTCGAGCACATCTCGGCCAGCCCGTCGACGATCCCCTTGAACCCGCCGTACACGTCGGGCTTCTCGGGGTTGCCGCCGTTGAGGCAGTCGACCGCGGCGTGGGGCGTCGCGCCCTTCGCGGCGACGTTGGTGGCGTTCTCCAGCGCGACCGCGCGGGCGCCCTCGTACGGTGCGGCCGCCGTCCAGTTGGGGTCGGCGCCCGAGGAGAACGCCAGCCCGGTTCCGGCTTCCCTGATCGCCAGCACGGCCGCGTCGTCGCCCGGCCGCGTGGCGGTGCGGACCTGCACCTCGTGGTCGTACTGCCGGTAGACCCACTCTTTCGAGGCGGTGTTCGGACTGCCGACGACGGCCTCGAACGCCTCCGTCAGGTCGACGCTCTCCGGGAGGTCCCGCTCCTGTTCCGCCGGTTCCTCGGCGGGCAGGTCGTTGTACGGCGCGCCGTCGCCGAGGAACTCCGCGGGCGCGTCGACGACGACCTCGCCCTCGAACGTGCAGACGTAGTTGCCGTCGGTGACCTCGCCGATGACCGAGGCGCCCAGATCGTAGCGGTCTGCGATCGCCTTCACGCGGTCGACGTTCTCCGGGCGGACCTCGTAGCACATCCGCTCCTGGCTCTCGGCGAGCAGGTACTCCATGGCGTTCATGTTCGGCTCGCGCTCGTGGACGTTCGTCAGCTCGATGTCCGCCCCGAGGCCGCCCTTGGCGACCATCTCGGAGGACGCGCCGCCCAGCCCCGCCGCGCCCAGGTCCCGGGCCGATTCGATCAGGCCCTCGTCGATCAGGGCCTCGTTGGCCTCGATCAGGAGCTTCTCGGTGTAGGGGTCGCCGACCTGGACCGCCGGGCGGTCCTCGGTTTCGGCGTCCTCGGCGAGGTCCTCGCTGGCGAAGGAGGCGCCCCCGAGGCCGTCACGGCCCGTCGAGTTGCCGACGAGCAGCAGCTTGTTCCCCGGTTCCTGGGCCTCCGCGGTGACCAGTCGGTCGGGGTCGTCGATCAGCCCGACGCAGGCGACGTTCACGAGGGGGTTGCCCTCGTAGTCGTCGTGGAAGGCCGTCGAGCCGGTGACGGTGGGGACGCCGATGCAGTTGCCGTAGTGGGAGATGCCCTCGACGACGCCCTCGAAGAGATAGCGGGAGTGTTCGCGGTCGAAGTCGCCGAAATAGAGGGAGTCCGCGAGCGCGATGGGGTAGGCACCCATCGAGAGGGTGTCGCGGACGATGCCGCCGACGCCGGTGGCCGCGCCGTCGAACGGGTCCACGTAGGAGGGGTGGTTGTGACTCTCGATCCCCATCGTGATGTAGGTCTCGCCCTCGTCCGACGGGATTGAGACGACTCCCGCGTCGTCGCCGGGACCTACGACCACCTGGTCGCCCTCGCTGTCGAAGGCGCTCAGCAGCGGCCACGACGAGCGGTAGGCGCAGTGCTCGCTCCAGAGGTTCTCGAACAGCGCGGCCTCGGCCCGGGTGGGCTCCCGGCCCAGCTCCTCGACCACGAGCTCGTGGTCGGCGTCGGACAGACTCATTACCGGACGGTCGCTCCCGGCCGGCTAAATCGCTTTCCATGCGCGCCCGGAGGCCGGCGTCTCGCCGGGGCTGGAGCGCTCGGTCGGGTCGGCCGCCGTCGTTTCCGTCCGGGTCGGCCGCCGTCGTTTCCGTCCGGGTCGGCCGCCGTCGTTTCCGTCCGGGTCGGCCGCCGTCGTTTCCGCCCGCGCTCGCCTACTCGGTGGACGCCCGGACGGACAGCACCGGGACCGAGGCCGAGCGCATCAGGTTCTCGGTGACGCTCCCGAGGATCCGCTTGTCGAGGCCGGTCCGGCCGTGGGTGCCGACGACGACCAGACCGATCCCGTGGTCGTCGACGTACTCGACGAGCCGGTCGACGACGTCGCCCTCTTCGAGGACGGTCTCGACGGCGACGCCCCGCTCGTCGGCGCGCTCCCTGGCGGGGACGAGCGCCTCCGTCTCGCGCTGCTCGCGGGCCTCGGCGAGCCGCGAGGACCCCAGGTCGATGCCCAGCACGTTCGATTCGAGGACCGACACGACGTGGAGGGCCCCGCCGGTGGCCGCGGCGATGCCGACCCCCTCGTCGACGGCCGCCGCCGAGCCCTCGCTGCCGTCCGTGCCGACGAGGATCGACTCGGGCGGGTACGTGGGGTCGCTCTCGGGCGGGACGACCAGCACCGGCGCCACGCTGTTGCGGACCACCCGCTCGGTGACGCTCCCGAGGATGATCCGCTCGATGTCGCGGCTCCCCCGGGTGCCCATCACCACCAGGTCGATCCCGCGGTCGTCGACGTAGTCGCAGATCGTCCGCGAGGGGCCGCCCTGGACCACCTCGTCGACCGTCTCGACGCCGGCGCGGCGGGCCTTCCCGGCCGCTTCCTCGACGATGTCGCGGCCCTCGCCCTCCAGCACGTCCCGGACCTGGCCCTGGACGTTCGCCAGGCTGGGCTGGTTGGTATCGGCGACGTACAGCACGTGCAGCGTCGCGTCGTGGGCGTCGGCCGCGGCGATGGCCGCGTCGAGGGCCGTCTCGGCCGCGTCGCTCCCGTCGGTCGGGAAGAGGATGTCGTCGTACATGTCACTACCTCCACGGGCCAGCCTCAAAAGCGCTGTCTGCGACGGCCCGGCGGCTCCCCGCCGACTCCACGGCTCGACCGAGGGCCGACCCGGGATCGGACGAACATATTCGCACCCGGTGGAAAAGTGCGAACCGGTTCGGCCCTGTTTATATTACACCGACCCCCGATGCTGGGGTCTGTTTTCAGGCCCTGGGAATCCCCTTGCCGGGCTTTATGATAGTACTCCCAACTCCGAACTGAGCATGACCGACAACATCGGTGCGCCCGGAACGGACATGTCGCGTCGCGAGTTCGCCAAGGCCGCCGCCGGCACGACCGGCTTCATGGCCCTGTCGGGCTGTCAGGCCGCCCCGTCGGGCAGCGAGGGCGTGACCGTCTCCGAGGTCGAATCGCAGGGCGGTTCGACCCCCGCACAGACCGCCAATCCCGCGGATCTCCCCAAGACCTCCCCGCCGGAGGTCGTCAACGTCGACGAGCAGGGCAACCAGGTGACGCTGCGGAGCGTCCCCTCCTACCACGAGGTCCACCCGCTGGAGAACATGGGCGGGCCCGTCGACCTGCCGGCCACCTGGGCGTTCCAGGCGGACGACCGCGAGCCCTCTGTCCCGGGCCCGATCCTCCGGACGACCGAGGGCGAGGACATGGAGGTGACGCTTGACAACACGGACGGCAAGCGCCCCCACACCGTCCACTTCCACGGCGTCCGGAAGAACTGGGAGGACGACGGCGTCCCGACCACCACGGGCATCACCGTCCCGCCGGGCGAGAGCCACACCTACGAGATCCCCGCCAACGTTCCGGGGACCCACCTCTACCACTGCCACTACCAGACCCATCGCCACATCGACATGGGGATGTACGGCTTCTTCCGGGTCGACCCGGAGGGCTACGAGGAGGCCGACGTGGAGACGTTCATGACGATGAAGGAGTGGGACAACCGGCTCAACAAGCAGATGGCGGGGATGGATGTCGACTACAGTCCGCGCAATCGTGACCCCAACGTCTTCACCATCAACGGCAAGTCCGCCCCGCGGACGCTCCACCCCGAGGACGGCTCGCCGGTCATCGTCGAGCAGGGCGACACCGTCCGCATCCACTTCGCCAACAACGGGTACATGATGCACCCGATGCACACCCACAACCACCGCTTCGAGGTCGTCGAGAAGGACGGCTCGCAGATCCCCGAGGCGGCCCGCTACAAGGAGGACGTGCTCAACATCGCGCCCGCGGAGCGCAAGACTGTCGAGTTCGAGGCTGACGCCGACCCCGGCATCTACCTCATGCACTGCCACAAGGTGTTCCACGCGATGAACGGCAACTCCTACCCCGGCGGGATGGTCGGTGCCATTGTGTACAGGGACGCGATGGACTCCGACATCTTCGCCCAGCTCATGGAGTACGCCGGCTACGAGGGCTGACCGCCCCACGCTGACGATACTTCCCGTCCCGACAGCGACACCCGCCGCTCCCGAACCCGCCACCTCTGTCAGACATCGCACCCGGCGGCGGCCGCTCGCTTTTGTTCTCTCCGCTACTCGACGACGTACGACTGGAGGTCGCCTCGGGACTGCACGTCGACGAACCGGTAGCGGCGGCCGTCGGCGAGGTCGCCGGCGAAGTCCGCGTCGGCCGCGCCCTCGACCTCGTACACCTCGTCGGCCTCCCGCAGGTCGTGGTCGTGCAGCGTCTCGCGGACCGACTCCGGCAGCGCCCCCTCGCTCGGGATCTCGACGACGAACAGGCGGTCGGTGAAGCTCTTGGCCGTCCAGGCGTCGACGACGCCCTCGCGGTCGGCCACCCGCTCGGCGAGCGCCGACAGGGCGGCGGCTCTGTCGCTCATACTCCCGGTTCGGGCCGCGGCCGGAAACGGCCGGTCCCGAACGGGTTCGCCGCCCCGGAGCGACCGTGTCGAGTCGCCCTCTCCTACCCCCGTTCCATCGCCTCGTCGTACCACGTCGGCCGGTCGACCGTCGTCGCGCCGACCCGCTCGAACCCGACGCTCCGCCGGACGCGGACGCGCTCGCCGTCGACGGTCGCGTCGTAGACGACGTGGTACGAACTCACGAACCCCGATCCGGCGACGAACGCGTGGAGGGTCGCGTTCTCCACGTTGTCGACCGTGGAGTCGCCGACGAACCCCTCGGAGCGGACGGTCGTCCCGACGATGTGGACCCGATCGCCCTCCGGCGACCGGTCGGCGACCCGCGTCTCGAACCCTTCGAGCGTCGATCGCAGGTCCGTCTCGGGTCCGAGGTCGAGCGCGACGGTCCCGAGCCAGAAGCTCCAGGTGCCGACGTAGGCGTCGGTGTCGTCGTAGCGGCTGTACTCGGTCCGGTTGTCGATGGTCTGGCGGCGGAGGTACACCTCGTCGTTCGCCCAGTACTCGGCCCGGGTCGGCGGTTCGCCGATGACGAGTGGCGCCCCCGGCCCCTCGACCGACACCCTCGCGTGGTAGTCCCGCGCGGGCGCCGCCGAGAGGGCGAGCCGGACGGTCAGCGCCGACCTGAGCGACCCGTTCGCCGCCCGAACCGTCCGGTTCGTGACGAGCGTGTAGCTCCGGTTCCCGAGCGCGGCCGCGTGTGCGTTCGCGAGCGCCGACGCGTCGGCCACACCGTCCGGCTCGACACCCGGGGGGAGCGGCGAGTCGGTCGGCACCGGCGCCGGCGTCACCGTCGGCCGGTCCGTTCCGGGAGCCAGGGCGCTACAGCCCGCGAGAACGACGAGCAGCGCGACGAGCGCCCGGCGCATACGCCGGGTTCGGCCCGCGGGAGCAAAAGATGCATGGCGGGTGTGTGCTGTCCGGAGACGACGAACAGTGGGCGGTGCGGTCGGCGCGCGCTGTCGCGACTCTCGTGTCGCGACAGCACCGCGCGAGGGATGAGTCATCACAGGCCGCAGGCCGAGAAGCGCAATCGGCTGGGGAGGTATGTGGCTGTCTGCGGTGCTGTGCGGAGCGGTCGCGGTGCCATGCTGTGCGGGATGGTCGCGGTGCCGTGCTGTGCTGTCCCTGGTGGACTGAAAGGGCGAGGCGCGCTCGCGTCCAATTTAGTCGCCTGAACGGGCCACTATCCGAAGCGGCCCCTGGGCCGCGAGGATATCCCGCTCAGCGACCGCGAGCGCGGCGAGGGCTTTCATCGCCTGCTGTTTCCAGCGGTAGACACTCCAGCTAGCGAGCGCGGCGAGGGCTTGTAGCGTCTGCTGTTTCCAGCGGTAGACACTCCAGCTAGCGAGCGCGGCGAGAGCTTGCAGCGTCCGCTGTTTCCATCGGTAGACACTCCAGCTAGCGAGCGCGGCGAGAGCATTCAGCACTCGCTGTCGAGTGCGGTCACCGATACAGCGAGCGCGGCGAGAGCGTTCAACACCCGCCGTCAGTAGCGATAGCGGTCGTCGAGAACTGTCGAACGCGGTCGATACAGCCAATTACAGAGACGGTTCGGGTGTGACACCACTCCCGGTCACTCGAAGGTCGACCGGTCGCTAACGACGTTCGCCGTCGGACTCGTCGGTCCCCTCGCCGTCAGAATCGTCAGTTCGCTCGCCGTAGGCGTGCTCGATGGACCGGAACACCGAGAGGGCGACTTTCTCGCGGCTGGCGGGGTCGCGCTCGCCGTAGCGGACCTCCTCGAACAGCCGCGTCAGCTCGGCCACGTCGTCTTCGCCCATGCCGGCGGCGACGGCGGCGTCGGCGAACTCGCCGGGGGTCGCCGTGTCGGGGTCGGCCACGTCGAGCATGCTGGTCATCTCCCACCACGCGCGGTAGACCTCGTTGTCCACGTCCGCGTTGTGGTCTTCGAGCCGGTCCGCGGCGCGGCCGGCCGCGGCCGCCAGGTCCCGGGGGGTGAGCGGGTCGGCGTCGTCCGCCTCGACGTCGCGGTCGTCGATCTCGGAGATAGTGTCGCCGCCCGAGGCGCGGTACAGCGCGGCCGCGGTCCCGACGAGGACGACGCCGAAGACGCCCAGCACCGCCTCCGCGGGGAGGTTCGTGACGAGCGGGTCGCCACCGTCACCGGGGAGAACCGTGTTGGTGACGTTCCCCGGCCCGATGCCCGGGCTGTCGTAGCTCGGACAGTCCGTCGAGAGGAAATACGAGAGCAGCGCCGGCGGCGCCAGCGCGTACAGCCCGAGGAACGAGGCGCCGAAGGAGTAGCGGCGCTTGATCATCCCGACCGCCGCCGCGAGCGCGCCGAAGTAGACCAGCCCGCCCCACCACGTCGTCAGCGGCTGGACGCACCGCGTCAGTTCGAGCGGTTCCCCGGGCTCCCTGGGCGGTCCGACCGGCGTCCCCTCCTCGGGCGGCCCCTCGTTCGGGTTCGACGGCGTTCCCAGCGGGGGATCCGACACGCCGCCGGAGTCCCGCTCGACCGAACTGTCGGCCGCCGGGGTCCCAGTGTCGAGGGCCGACGCCACCGTCGCCGCGCCGACGGCGACCGCCGCCATCGCCACCAGACCGACCACGACCACCCGCAACGTCGTCCTGTCGAAGTAGTCGTCCATGGGTGTGCCATTGGCTACCTATTGTAAATGTTTTTCGTACACATAGACTACCTAACACGACAGTCAGGACAGAGTTACGAGGCCGATTCGACCCGCTCGACCCTCAGCGTCTCGGCCCAGTAGTCGCCCACCGCGTAACTCAGGCGGTAGGTCTCCCCGTCGTATCGGACGCGCGAGGTCTCCTGTAGCTCCCCGGGGAGCGAGTCCCACTTGCCCATCGGGACGCCGTACGAGCCGTTCTCGACCGCCCACCGGACCTCGTCGCGAACCGACGCGGAGAGGTTTCCGTAGGCGGTCACGGTGGCGTTCTCGTCGGGCGAAGCCGGGTCGGCGTAGATGCCGTAGGAGGCGTACAGCCGCCCGTCCGTGGCCGTGTCGACGCGGTACAGCCGGTCGTCCTTGCGGACGAACGCGTGGCCGCGGAACGGGCCCGCCGCCTCGATAGTGTGGTTGCCCTCGACGTACGGCGAGTCGGGCACGAAGGAGACCTCGCCGTCGAGCGCGTCGTCGAACGCCGCCTGCGACGCCGGCGCCAGCGCGGCGTAGTCGACCGTGTTCCCGTCGGTCGGTTCGCTCGGCGTCGCCGACGCGCTCGGCGGCGCCGGCGTCGGCGTCTCCGTCGACGCAGGTGAATCGGGCGTCTCGCCCGGCGACGAATCGGCCAGCGTCGCGGTCGGCGTCTCGGCGGGCGTGTCGGTCGGGTCCACAGAGTCGGTCGGCGTCGCACCCTCACCGGGGCCGGGCGCGGCGAGACAGCCGCCGGCGGCCACCAGTGCGATCAGCACGGCGAGCAGTCGAGTCCGTTCCATACCCGGAAGGCCGCCCCACGGAAGAAAGGGCCTTGTCGTGGATCAAAGGAGCCTTTGATCGGGCGCCAGCGGAGTTCCCGGCTCCGCTCCGGCCGAAACCGGGCCGGCTCGATTCGGCTCGCTCTCCCTCACTCGGGTGCCATCCCCTTCGCGGCGAGTTCGTCGCGCGCCGCGTCGGTCTTGTCCAGGTCGAGGTCCATCCCGTCGAGAACGTGGTCGGCCTTGGTGAACTGCACTTCGTCGTACTGGACGACCTGGATCCGGTTGCCCCACGGGTCGCGGAAGTCCAGCCCGTCCTGATCGAGCCGTTCGACCCCCTCGGCTTCGAGCCGCCGCTCGACGAGGTCCGCGTCGTCGACGACGAGCCCGAAGTGGCGGTGCCGATCGGCCCGCTCCCCGGCGTCGGCGTCCTCCGAGAGCGCGAGGAACTGGTCGCCCATGTCGAGGAACACCGCCGAGTCGGTCTCCCCGCGGACCGGGAAGTCGAAGATCGACCCGTAGAACTCCCGGGCCTCCCCGGCGTCGCCGACCGACAGCGCGACGTGGTTGATCCCTACCATGCGGGCGCGGTCGCCGTCGTCACTCATGGGATCCGTTTGGGTGGCCTACCCAATCAACACAGTGGACTCCGGCGAACGGTATCGAGTCCGCGGGCCCACCTCTCGACGGGGCTCCGCCTCGCATGGATACCACTAAGTACTGAATGTCAGTACGGTTACGCATGGGCGAACCGGAGTTTGTGATTCCGAACGACGAATCGGTTTCTGCCGACGACATCCACCCGGATGCGGACCTCTCCGGGGTCGACCTGTCCAAGTCCCTCCTCGTCGGGGCACACCTTGCGGGAGCAGACCTCTCCGACGCGGACCTCTCCGGTGCCGCGCTCCGCGAGGCGGACCTCTCCGGTGTCGACCTGTCCGACGCGAAACTCAACGTGGCGGTCCTTCGCGACGCGGACCTTCACGACGCGGATCTATCCAGAGCGCGACTGACTCGCGCGACGCTCACCGGTGCCGATCTATCGGATGCGGACCTCACACGCGCCAAATTCGCCGCCGCGGACGTTACCGACGCGGACCTCGCTGGTGCCAACGTCTCCGACGCCATCTTGCTCGATACGACGGATCGGTAGGAACCCGAGACTTCGTGGCCGAACAGTCGCCGGTCAGTCGTCAGTGCGTCCGGCGGCCGCCCCGTCGCCGTCCCTCTCCTCGCCGCCGGACTCGTCCGACGAGTCCCCGCTCGCGTCACTCGCACGACCGCCGTCGGTCGCGAGCGCGGTCTCCTGCTGGCGTTCGAACCAGGCCCACTCCCGGCCGTGCTGGCCGGTCTCCTTGAGGTCCCAGGGGTCGCCGTCGGTGACCTTCGGCCCCTCCAGCCACGACTGGACGAGGTTCCAGACGAAGATGATCTGGCCGAACGCGAGCAGGAGCGCGCCGAGCGTCGCCGAGCGGTGCAGGGCGGTGAACAGCAGTTCCGGCCCGGCCTCGACGGCGTAGGTGGCGTACCGGCGGGGCATCCCCGCGTAGCCGAGGATGATCATCGGGAAGAAGGTGAGGTTGGTCCCGACCATCGTCAGCCAGAAGTGCCACTTCGCCAGCGTCTGCTGATACATCCGCCCCGTGTAGATGGGGAACCAGTAGTAGATGCCCGCGAAGACGGCGAAGGCGATGCCGCCCATGATGACGTAGTGGAAGTGCGCGACGACGTGGTAGGTGTCGTGCAGCAGCATGTCGACCGGGATCGAGGCCTCGAAGACGCCCGTCACGCCGCCGATGATGAAGTTCGCGATGAACCCGACGCAGAACAGGAACGGAGCGGTGAGCCGCAGTCGGCCGTTCCACATCGTCGCGATCCAGTTGAACGTCTTGACAGCCGACGGGACCGCGACGGCCAGCGACACGGCCATGAACGAGGCGCGCAGGCGCGGGTCGATACCGGTCGCGAACATGTGGTGCGCCCAGACGCCGAACGAAAGCACTCCCAGCGCGAGCGTGGAGTAGACGACGAACTTGAACCCGAACAGCTTCCGGCCGGTGAACTTCGGGAGGATGTAACTGATGAGACCCATCGGCGGGAGCACGAGGATGTACACCTCGGGGTGGCCGAAGAACCAGAACAGGTGTTGCCAGAGGATCGGCCCGCCGCCCTCCCCCGTCATGAAGAACGTCGTCCCGAGGTTGCGGTCGAGCAGCAGCATGATCAGGGCGCTCCCGAGCAGGGGGAACGCGAAGATGATCTGCCCGGACTGGGTGAGGACGGTCCACGAGAAGATGTCGAGGTTTGCCCAGCTGACCGACTCGTCGCGCTCGGTGACGATGGTCGCGATGAAGTTGATCGCCCCCATCGTCGCCGAGACCCCGGTGAGGTGCAACCCGAGCAGCATCAGGTCGACGGCGGGGTTGGGCTGCTCGATCGAGAGCGGGGTGTACATCGTCCAGGCGGTCTGGGCGGGCGCGAGACTCGGCAGGAAGAACCCGGCCCAGATGAGCACGGCCCCCGGCGGCAGCAGCCAGAAGGCGATGGCGTTGATCCGCGGGAACGCCATGTCGTCGGCGCCGATCAGCAGCGGCACGAAGTAGTTCGAGAACGCCGCGAGGATGGGCGTCCCGAACAGGAATAGCATCGTGATCCCGTGGCTCGTCAGCAGCCCGTTGTAGAGGCTGCTCTCGATGAAGTTCGAGGTCGGCGTGACCAGCTCCAGCCGCATCAGCATGACGGCGACGCCGCCCCAGGCGAACGCGAGGACGGCGAAGGTGCCGTACATCAGCCCGATGTCCTTGTGGTCGACGGTCGTCAGCCAGCGCACGATCCCGCTCGGTTTGTGCGCCTGTTCCTCGCCGGTGCCGTACCCGCCGGCGCCGGTCCCGCCGCCGACGACCGGCGTGTACGACCGCCAGTCCTCCAGCCGTACGACCCAGACGAACACGCCCAGCAGAAACGCTGCCGTCAGCCCCGACAGCGTCAGTGTCGCGATATCGGCCATGTGCCGGGGGATTCACCCCCCTCCCCCCTGGGTCTTCTCGGGAACGTGTTCGGGCCGCCTTTTCCGGGGTGCAGTGGGCGGGCAGTCGACGGATCAGTCCCGCGCCCGCTGGACGAACACGCCGAGGACGAGGTATGCGTACGCGACCGCACCGACGAGCGCGAGCGCCCGGCCGGCCGTCGGCACGAGCGCGACCGGGACCGCCGCGGCGACGAGTTCGAGGACGAGCCCGCCGGCGACCAGCCCCATCGCGGCCCGCGCCAGCCCGTCGCCCGCGCCGGGGAACCGACCGACCGTCGGCGGGTAGAACTGGAACGTGACGCCGACGACCGAGAGGCCGAGGAAGCCGAGCAGGTTCAGGCGGTAGTGGGCGGCGACCAGCGCCGGGTCGACCGGACCGAACGCGAACGACAGGCCGAGCGCGACGGCGAGGACGCCGAACCCGACCCCCACCAGCGGGCCGAGAAAGCCTACCCGGTCGCGGTCGCTGGCGCGGTAGAGCCGGACGTACGCCGCGGCGAACCCGACCACGGCGACGGCTTCGAGGACGGCTCCCACCCGGAAGACGGGGCCGGCAGGCAACCCCGCGGCCAGCAGCGCGGGGCCGACGGCCCCCGGTGGGAGGACAGCCCACGGCACCCACGACGGGAGGTCGACGACGAGAAAGCGGGGCAGGAGGCGGAAGCCGACGGCGAACAGGAGGAGTGCGGCGCCGCCGGCGGCCAGCAGGTGCGTCGCCCGCGGCGGGTAGCCATCGAGGACCGCCGGCGCGAGGGCGACCCGGGCGGCCAGCGTCTCCCACGACCCCACGGCGAGGTAGGCGAACACGACCGGGACGAACAGGTTCGCGGCGCGGTCGACCGGCCGCCGGTCGGCGTTGTGGTCGCCCGTCCCGGTCTCGCTGCCGGTCGGGTTGTCGCGGACGGTCCAGGCGAGCGTCGCGAGGAAGACCGCGACGCCGGCCGCCCACGCCGTCGCGCCGAGCGAGCCCACCACGGCGGGTACTTTTGCCAGCGGCGCCAGGGCGAGCCCGGCGGTCCCGCCGACCGCCAGCGGCAGGTGGACCGCGGGCGCCCGCGGCCACGCCAGCGACCGGTCGAAGTAGGAGGGCACCAGCGAGTACGCCTTCCCGAAGACGACCCCAAGGACGAACCCGTAGAGCCCGAGCGCGACCGTCGTCCGCCGCGGGAGCCCCGCGAGCGCGGCCGCCTGCCAGGCGACCAGCCAGCAGACCCCGGCCGCGACCAGCGCCCGCGACCACCGCGAGAGCGTCGCCGACATACCCCCGACCTCGTCCGCTCGCCCCCTCAATCTGGTGGCGAACGCGCTCGGTCGAAACGTCGTCCTCGTGGCCGAACATATTCGGGCAAAGGGAGAGGCGTGCGGGCGGCCAACCGTCGGACGTATGCCAGCGACCACGCTCGACATCCGCGACGTGCCGCCGCCGGAGCGCCACCCGATGATCCACGAGGCCTTCGAGGATCTGGCGAGTGGCGAGACGCTGCGGATCGTCAACGACCACGAACCGAAGCCGCTGTTCTACGAGTTCCAGGCCGAGGTCGACGAGTTCGACGCCGAGAACTACTCGGTCGAGCGGCGCGAGACCGACGAATTCGTCGCCGACCTCCCCAAGGAATGAGCGAGGTCGTCCACCTCCCGGACCTGGACGGCGACGGCCGGGGCGTCCTCTTCGAGGGGGCGCCGAAGACCGTCCGGCTCGCCCTCGACGAGGGCGACCGCGTCCCGCCACACCAGCACCCCGACAGAGAGATCGTCTGCTACGTCGTCGACGGCGAGATCGAGATGACCCTCGGCGACGAGACGGTCGAGCTGGCCGCCGGCGACGCCGCCCGGTTCTCCGGCGACCAGGACATCTCCCCGCGGGCCCGCGAGGACAGCGTCGCGCTGCTCGTCCTCGCCGAGGGTTGACGACCCTCTCCGGCTCGCTTTCCCACCGCGGCCGCGAAACGTACTATTCGCCGAACAGCGACAGCGCCGTGGCGACGGTCTCGGGGTCGTGGTCGTCGCCCTCCGCCGCCGCCCGGAGGCTCCGCTCGGGCGCGGCCAGCAGCCGGGCGACCAGCCGGTCGGCGAGCCGTTCGACCGCCTCGCGGTCGCGCTCCGAGAGGTCGCCCCGAGTGTCGAGCTTCGTCAGTGCTGTCTCGACCTCACGCTCGCGGACCTCGCCGGCGCGCTCCCGGATCCGCGCGCGGGCCGCGTCGGGATCGGGCGTCTCGGCGGCCTGGTCGGTCGTTTCGGCGCCCGGGTCGGCCGGACGCTCCGCACCGTCGACGGCGTCGGCGTCGGTGCCCTCATTCGCTCCGGTCGACGACGCGCCGGTCATGCCCGCCAGATCGTCGTGACGGTGACGCCGTCGCGCTCGACGGTCGCGTACTCGTAGCCGCGGTCGTCGAGCTTGGGGTAGAGGTGCTGTGGCGCGCGGTCGTTGAACTGGAC
This sequence comes from Halosimplex halobium, assembly GCF_051414055.1. NCBI lineage: Archaea > Methanobacteriati > Methanobacteriota > Halobacteria > Halobacteriales > Haloarculaceae > Halosimplex > Halosimplex halobium. The sequence goes on along the minus strand of NZ_JBLKNX010000022.1, from coordinate 39,899 downwards.
CAGCACCGTCCCGTCGTCCAGCTCGACCAGCCGTTCGAGCGTGTTCGACAGCGGCTTGGGCGGCCCCAGCTCGCGCACGTCCAGCGTCTCCCGCGGCGCGTCGCGGGGTGCGCCGGTCTCGGCGACGACCGTCTCGGGGTTCAGTCCGGTGGACATACGAGAGCGTACGGCACCGACGCTCCCAGGGGTTGTGCCGAACGTCTTCGGGTGTTCGAAACGTGGGGGAGAACCGTCGAGACCGCGACTACTCGTCGGTCGGACGCAGGGTCACCTCGTCGCCCTCGTACTCCTCGATGAACGAGCCGGGGCCGCCGATGCTGACCTCGCCGCGGCCGGTCTCCAGGTAGAGGCTGGTCTCCAGCGTGTAGTCGTTGGTCGACGGCTCGACGAACGCCTGGCGGACCTGGCTGACGCGGCCGGCGACCTCCGGCCCCTCGTCGGTCCGGACCACCGCTTCCAGTTCCGTCCCCTCGCGGCGGTGGAGGACGGCCTCCAGCACGGAGTGGCGGAACCACTCGAAGGTCCGCGGGAGGTCGCCGGGCTCGCGGACGTGGACCTCGGTCGCCGCCGGCCAGTAGGCGCCGAAGTACAGCCCGACGATGGAGCCGGCCAGGTTGTCCTCCGTGACGGCGACGGCCTCCTCGTCGACGTGGGTGCCCGAGAGGATGCCCGAGTGGCCGATCATCGCCGCCTCGTCGTCGGCGGCGTACATGAAGGGGAGTCGCTCGGACCACGACCGGACGACCGCTGCCGTCTCCTCCAGTCGAGACTCGTCGACCTCCAGATCCGCCATCCCGCCGATCAGCAGGAAGACGAGCACGCCGCGGTCGACGGCGTCCCGCAGTTCCGGCTCGATGTCCTCGTAGGAGTGGCCCGGGACCGCCACGAGCACCTCGTTGTCGGCCTCGGAGATCCCCGTCCGGAGCCGCTTGACCGCGGTCTCGCGGGCCTTGATGATCTGGATCTCCGGCGTCTGGGGTTCGGTCCGGTTGAACCGGTCCTCCAGCGTCGGGGTGATCGACTCCAGGCGGTTCGACAGCGCGTCGATGGCCTCCTCGGGGGGCCGCGCCCGGATCGTCGTCGGCGAGGCGTGGTCGTTGACCACGACGAGGTTGCGGTCCTCCAGGCGCTCGGCGATGTTGTACACCGCCCGCTGGGTCACGTCCGCCGCCTCCGCGACCGTCCGCACGGTCGTCTCGCCCTGTTCGAGGATCGCAAGGTAGGTGTCGATCTCCGTGTCCGAGAAGCCGAACACGTTCAGCTCGTCCCTGAGCGTGCCGTCGTCGATCCCTTGGTCGGTCATGGTATCGCTCCGTTGAACGGTATCACGTATGGTTGTTCCTCTTGCATTTTCGGTCCGTGAGTCGTCGCTCCCGCCGTCCCCCGCGGCCGGTCACCACAGCTCCTCGAAGGGGTCCCAGTCCGCGCGGATGAACGCCGCCGAGGCGACGAACACCACGGCGAGCATCGCGAAGCTCACCACCGAGATCACGAACGTCCCGGTCCCCCGTTCGACGAACGGGACCGCCAGGACCAGGAACCCCAGCAACACGGCGCTCGCGGTGAAGAACGCGCGCCAGACTGCCGTCACACCCTCCTCCTCCGTACGCGGTGATCGGCGGGGAGCCACTTCATGGTCCCGCTGTCGCCCGGCCCCGCCGGACCGCCGCATGTCGGAGCGGCCCGGCCTCGGGCGCGCGGGACCGCCATCGTCAGTCCCCGTCGTTCGGCGACTCCGCGGCGTCGACGCCCTCCAGGGGTTCGCTGTCCCAGTAGGGGTGGTTCGAGTCCGCCCGGTGGCACGCGACCGCCCGCTCGCCGGAGCCCGACTCGTCGAGGTCAGGCGCCTCGCTCACGCAGGCCTCGCGGGCCTCCGGACAGCGCGTGTGGAACCGACAGCCCGTCGGCGGGTCGACGGGGTCGGGGATGTCGATCGACCGGACCGGCGGGTCCGTCATCTCCTGGTCGCTGGGGTCTAAGTTCGCCGTCGCCCACCGCAGCACCTTCGTGTAGGGGTGCTGGGGGTCGTTCAGCACCTCGTCGGGCGGGCCGACCTCGACGAGTTCGCCGAGGTACATGATCCCGATGCGCCCGTCGGCCTTCTCGGCGAGGTAGCGGGCGTTCGACAGCGTGTGCGAGATGAAGACGAAGGAGGTGTTGAACTGGTTCTGCAGTTCGAGCAGCAGGTCCATCGTCTCCACCCGCAGGGACACGTCCAGCGCCGAGACCGCCTCGTCGGCGAGGATCACGTCCGGGTTCATCAACAGTGCGCGGACGAGCGCCACGCGCTGTTGCTCCCCGCCCGAGAGCTGGTGGGGGAAGCGGTTGGCGTAGTCCTCCGGCGGGGTCATGCCGACCCGGTCGAGCAGCGCGTAGATGCGCGCCCGGCGGTCCTCGGTCGACAGCTCGGGGTTCCAGCGCTTCAGCGGCGCCTCCAGCGAGGTGACGACCTTCTGGTTGGGGTTCAGCGACGCCCCGGGGTCCTGGTGGATGATCTGCAGCGCCTTGCGGATGTCCCCGTACTCGATCTCGGGGTCACCCACGCCGTCCTTGGCGTCCCAGATGTCCTGGCCGCGATAGGCGACGCTGCCCTCGGTGGGCCGCTGGACGCCGATGATCGCCTTGCCCAGCGTGGTCTTGCCGCAGCCGGACTCGCCGACCAGCGCCAGCACGTCGTTCTCGGGGATGTCGATGCTCACGTCGTCGACGGCGTGGACCGTCTCGGGCTCGCCGGTCAGCGACGCGAGCAGCCCCTGGTCCTCCTCGAAGTGGATGGACACGTCGTCCAGCGAGACGACCGTCTCGTCGTCCGGTGCGGCCAGGGCGCTGCCCCCGCTGCTCGCGTCGCCGCCGAACGCGTCGTCGGGCTCGGCCGTCTCCGCCGCGTCCTCGACCGTCCCGGCGATCTCCGACACGTCGAACGGCACGGCCTCGTCGGCCTGCTCGTGGTAGAAACAGGCCGACCGCTGGTCGGGTCCGGCGTCGTACCACTCCGGCTTCTCCTCGTGGCAGCGCTGGTCGGACAGCGGACACCGCGGCGCGTAGTGACAGCCGTCCGGGACGTGCGCCGGGTTCGGCGCCGTCCCCTCGATGGGCTGCATCGTCTCCAGCGGCGCGTCGAGGTTCGGCACCGCCTTCAGCAGCGCCCTGGTGTAGGGGTGGCTGGAGTCACGGACGAGCTGGTCGCTCGGCCCGACCTCCGCCAGCTCGAACGCGTAGAGGATGGCCAGCCGGTCGGCCAGCCCCGCGACCAGCGGCAGGTCGTGCGTGATGAAGAGGATAGACAGCTCGTACTTCTCCTTGATGTCGTCGAGCAGCGAGAGGATCGACCGCTGCATCAGCAGATCCAGCGCGGCGGTCGGCTCGTCCATCAGGAGCACGTCCGGCTCGAGGATGAGCGAGAGGGCGATCAGCGCCCGCTGGCTCATCCCGCCGGACAGCTCGTGGGAGTAGGCGTTCAGCACCCGCTCGGGGTCCAGGTACAGGTCCGAGAGCAGCTGGCGGGCCCGCTCCATGCCCTCGTCGACGTCGTAGTCGTGGGCCTCCAGGGTCTCCTCGAAGTGCCCGCCGATGGTCATCGTGGGGTTGAACGAGGACAGCGCCCCCTGGAAGACCATCGAGATCTCCTCCCAGCGGAACTGCTTGAGGTCGTCGTCGTCCAGGTCGAGGACGTGGACCGGGTCGGCGTTCCCCGAGGGGTAGTAGCGCACGTCGCCGGTAGTGATCCCCGGTTCCTCGACGGCGTCCATCATCGCGTTGGCGAGCATGGACTTGCCCGAGCCCGACTCGCCGACGCAGCCGAGGATCTCCCCGCGGCGCAGGTCGAGGCTCACGTCGTCGAGCACCATCGCGTCGCGGGCCTGCAGGTCGTAGGTGACGCTGACGTTGCGCACCTCGACGATGGGGTCGTCGGTCCCCCGGGCCGTCTCGTCGCGGCCCCGCGAGGGGCCCTCGGTGTCGGTGCTACCGGTCGTGTCGTCGGGCGTGCTCGCCATGTCAGATACCTCCCGTGGCCGCGCTGGTGGCGCCGCCGGGGCCGCCGGTGTCGCCCTCGTCGTCGCCGTCGTCCTCGATGGTCTTGGCGTGGCGGGCGCGGACCCGCGGGTTGAACACGCGGTCGGCCCCCTGGGCGAGCAGCGTCAGCCCCAGCGCGAGGAAGATGACGGCCAGCATCGGCATGAGCAGCCAGTGGAACGCCGCCGGCGAGGAGGTCGCCCCCGCTCGCCCGACCGCGGCGTTCATCATGACGCCCCAGTTGTCGCTGTTGTACGGCAGGACGCCCAGGAAGTACAGCCCGACGACCCCGAAGATGACCGCGCGGGCCTGCCGGACGAAGTTCATCGTGATGTACGGCATCAGATTCGGGACGATGTCGCTCCCGATGATCCGCGGCGTCGGGATGCCCATGATCCGGGAGGCCTCGACGTACTCGGCGTCGCGCAGCGTCAGCACCTGCGAGCGGATCGCGCGTGCGAGCCCCGCCCAGGCGTTGATCGTGACGAGGACCCCGATGACCACGGGGTTGCCGGAGATCCCGAGCACCGCGGCGAGGACGATCGTCAGCGGCAGCCCCGGGATGGTCATCATCACGTCCGTGATCGTCATCAGGACGCTGTCGGTCTTGCCGCCCTTGTAGCCGGCCAGCGTGCCGATCGTCGTCCCGAGGACGACCGTGAACACCGCGCCGGAGGTGATCATGATCAGCATCTGGGGGGTCGCGTAGACGATCTGCGAGAGGATGTCCGTCCCGGAGGAGGTGGTCCCGAGCGGGTACTTCAGCGTCCGGAAGGCCCCGACCAGGAGCGGCCCCTGGTTGGGCGAGGGCTTCGGGACGAGCGCGAGCCCGACCGTGCCCATCAACAGGTAGAACGTGACGACGACGACGCCGAAGCGGGCGCGCCAGTCCTCCCAGACGATCCGGGCCGGCGCGAGGACCTTCTCCTCGAACCACTGGCGGCGGCGCTCGCCTTTCGTCAGCTGCACGTCGGCCATCTGCTCGAACTCCGAGACCGAGCTCCCGGCGCCGTCGGAACGTAGTTCCCCGGGCTCGCCCGCTCCGTCGGGACGTTCGCCGCCGTCCGGGCGGAGGCCGTCGTCGGTGCCCCGGTCGGCGGCGACCCGGCCCTTCCGCCCGTGGCCGGAGATGGCCGGGCGCGACGGGCCGGACTCGTCGTCGGTCCCGGTGACCTCGGCGACGTCGATGCGGTCGTCGTCGCCGGCGATGGCGTCGAAGGCGGGGTCGTGTTCCGGTTCGTCGTCAGTAGGACTCACGCGAGGCACCTCCCTTGGCGCGGGGGTCGAGTATCCCGTAGGTCAGGTCGGCGATGGTGATGCCGATGACCATGGCGACGGTGATGAGAATGAACCCGCCCATCATCAGCGGGTAGTCCCTGGCGTTGATCGCCTGGATCAGGTAGAACCCGACGCCCGGGTACGCGAAGATGTTCTCGATGATGACCGCCCCGCCGAAGACCGTCCCGATGGCGATCATCAGGCCGGTGTACATCGGCAGGATGGCGTTGCGCGCGACGTACCGAAGCGCGATCCGCCGCGTCGAGAGCCCGCGCAGGCGAGCCACCCGCAGGTAGTCCTCGCCGAGCACGCGGATGGAGTTGCCTCGCATCGACAGCGCCCAGCCGCCGAAGCCGACGATGGCCATCGAGCCGATGGGCAGGGCCCCGTGGTAGAGGACGCTCAGCAGGAACTCGGGGTGAAAGCCCGGGTCCAGCGCGGAGTTGTAGCGGCCGCCGGTCGGGAAGAACTCGAAGCGGTAGCCCAGGTACGCGACGAACAGCAGGGCGACGACGTACCCCGGCGTCGAGTTGAGCACCAGGCCGACGCCGGTGCTCCCCACGTCGAACTTCGAGCCTTCCTTGTAGGCCATGACCGCGCCCAGCGAGACGCCCACGGTGAACGCGAGAAAGAGCGCGGAGGCGGTCAGGAAGACCGTCCACGGGATGGCCGGGCCGATGATGCTCGCGACGGGCTCCTCGTACCAGATCGACCGGCCGAAGTCGCCGGTCAGGATCGACGCCATGTAGTCGACGTACTGGACGTAGATGGGTTCGTTGACGGCGATGTTGGTCTGTGCGGCGATGCGCCGGTTGATCTCGGACATCGTCATGGAGCTGCCGCCCTGCTGTATCATCTGGGCGCGCAGGTAGTCCAGCGGACCGCCGGGCAGCAGCCGGATGAGGCCGAAGCTGGCCGAGACCACCACGAAGACGGTGAGGACTGATTGTCCGATCCGCTTCAGTACGTAGCTCATTGGTCGGGGTAGTTACTCTTCGGCGGTCGTGAGACTTTCGACGAGGTCGGCCGGAGCGACCGACTCGCTCTCGCGGACCCGGTCGTGCAGGACCGGCGTCGAGAACTCCTCCGGCAGGTTCCACGCGTTCTTCGCGTCCCAGGAGTCGAACAACCACTGGAAGTGGAAGTACGGATGGGACTGGTTGTACGACGCCCAGCCCTGGAGCCCGACGACGAAGTCGCCGTTCGAGTAGTCCTGGCCCCAGTAGGTCGAGGTGTCGAGCATCTTCGGCTGGGCCTCGATGCCGAAGTCCTTGAGCTGGGAGGCGACCGTGTTCGCGCCGGCGACCCAGTCGGAGAAGCCCGACGGTCCCTTGATCGGGAGCTCGAGCGGCTCGCCGTCCTTCTCCCAGGTGCCGTTGTTCTTCTCGTAGCCGGCGTCGCGAAGCAGCTGGGCGGCCTGCTCCGTCTGGGCGCTGCCGCGGCCGTACGTCTGGAACTCGTCGGTGACGCCCTCGAGCCACGCCCCCTCGATCTGGCCGTTGAACTCGCCGGTCAGGCCGCTCGGGTAGGTGACGGCGATCTTCGAGTTCGTGCCGGCGCCGGAGTTTTTCGCGACCTGCTCGCGGTTGACGACGTGCGCGATGGCCTTGCGGACGCGCGGGTCGTCGACCGGCTCCTGTTCGAAGTTGAAGACGAGCCCGAGCCCCCAGTGGCGCGGGATGAGGCTGACCTGCACCGAGTCGGGAAGCTGGCGCAGCTTGTTCGACGGCATGAACAGCGTCGCCGACCCGTCGGTCTCCTCGTTGATGAGGGAGTTCCAGCGGCCCTGGTTCTGGGGCTTGTAGAGGTACTCCACCTCGTCGTAGTTGATGTTGCCCGCGTCGGGGTGGTCGTCGTACTTCGTCACGAGGGTGCGCTGGGTGTCGGCGTCCTCGAACTGGAAGGGGCCACACCCCACCGGTTCGGGGACGGACTCGCCGGTCAGCTCCGAGAGCGCCTCCGACCGGGCGTCCTCGGACCCGGCCTCGTCGAGCTGGGTGACGTACTCGCCGTAGGTCCCCTCGTGAGCGACGAGGTACTTCGGCTGGAGGTACGCCAGCAGGATGTCGGGGTTGACGGCCTCCTGCAGCGAGATCTCGACAGTCGTCTCGTCGGCCGCGACGACGCGCTCGGGGAGCTTGTTCATGTCCTCGGGCACGACGAAGCTGCCGAGGCTCCCGCCGTTGTAGATGTCGAGCTTGATCTGGTTGGCCACGTCCGTCGCGGTGACGGGGTCGCCGTTGTGCCAGGTCTGGCCCTCGCGCACGTTGAGGGTCACGTCGGTCCCGTCGACCGACCAGTCCTGGATCACGTAGCCCGAGTACTCCTGGGTCGCGAGGTTGTACTTCATGAACCGGTCGAAGATCATCCGACGCGGCTCGGCGAAGTTCTTCCCGTTCCAGGGGTTGTACTGGGAGTCCTGCGGGACCGCCCACTGGGCGAACGTCAGGCGGTTGTCATCCGCACCCTCCTTTTTCGTCCAGTCGCCCGAGCGGGGCAGCCACTCGGTCGGCCAGTAGAGCTGGAGTTTGTCGCTGTCCTTCCCGGGAACCGACCAGTCGTCGGTCGTCTGGAACGACTGGGCCAGCTTCTCCTGGAGCGGCAACACCGGCATCGCCTGGTTGGTCACGTACGCCAGTTCCTGAATGGTCGCCAGCGCCTCGCTGTCGACCTGGACCGGCGTCGAGGTCGGCGTCGGCGAATCGGTCGGGGTGTCCCCGCCGTCGCCGCCGTCACCGCCGTCGCCACCGTCGCCCTGCGTCTCGGTTTCCACTGCCGACTGTCCACCACAGCCCGCGAGGCCCGTCGCGACGCCCGTCGCGCCGATCAGCTGCATCATCCGCCGGCGCGACATGGGTGTCCCGTTCGACCCGTGGTTCTGGTTGTCAGACATCGCTCGTTCAAGACCATGATAGACTGGCCCATAAAACTTTGGTTGAATCTGTTCTTCAACATCCTCGCCAGAATTAAGTGAGTCGTTCCAGTCAGTATTTGTCGAGCGAAGTCCGCGTCGGACTTCCGGACACGACCCATGAAACGCATCCAAGCGATACGACGTGATAAGCGAATCGCCGGACGCGAGCGGGACGGTACCGCGCCCCACACGAGGGCCGCGGTGCCGACTGCGAAGGCCAGTCGGGACGGTGACCGGCGATGAGCGGCGTCGCCGACGACGAGCGGGTCTGGTGGAAGGAGGCGGTCGTCTACCAGGTCTACCCGAAGAGTTTCGCCGACAGCGACGGCGACGGGGTCGGCGACCTGCCGGGCCTGATCGACCGCGTCGACTACCTGGCGGAGTTGGGCGTCGACGCCGTCTGGCTCAACCCCGTCTACGCCTCCCCGCAGGCCGACAACGGCTACGACATCGCCGACTACCGGGCCATCGACGACGCCTACGGCGACATGAGCGACTGGGAGCGCCTGCGCGACGAACTCCACGAACGAGGGATTCGTCTGATCATGGACCTCGTGGTCAACCACACATCCGACGAGCACGAGTGGTTCCAGCGCTCGCGCCGCGGCGAGGGCGAGCACGCCGACTACTACCACTGGGTCGAGGGGTCGCCCGACGAACCGCCCAACGACTGGCAGTCGGTGTTCGGCGGCCCCGCGTGGTCCTACGACGACGAACGGGAGGCGTGGTACCTCCACCTCTTCGACGAGAAACAGCCCGACCTCGACTGGGCCAATCCCGACGTGCGCGAGTCGGTCTACGACATGATGGCGTGGTGGCTCGACCGCGGCATCGACGGCTTCCGCATGGACGTGATCAACATGATCTCCAAGGCGGCGGGCTACCCCGACGGCGGTGACTCCGGCGGCGCGGAGCACTTCATGAACGGCCCGCGGGTCCACGAGTACGTCGGCGAGATGGTCGACGAGGTGCTCGACGACGAGGAGATCCTGGCCGTCGGCGAGACGCCCGGCGTCTCCGTCGACGACGCCCGCGAGTACGTCGGCGCGGACGGGGACGGGCTCTCGATGCTCTTCCAGTTCGAGCACGTCACCTTCGACCACGGCGACTCGAAGTGGGACGCCGACGACCCGGATCTGGTCGAATTCAAGGAGATCCTCGCGAAGTGGCAGGAGGGACTGGTCGACGAGGGCTGGAACTCGCTGTACCTGAACAACCACGACCAGCCCCGCATGGTCTCGCGGTTCGGCGACGACGGCGAGTACCGCCGGAAGTCCGCGAAGCTGCTGGGGACGCTCACCCACACCCTCGGCGGCACGCCGTTCGTCTACCAGGGCGAGGAGATCGGGATGACGAACGCGCCCTTCGAGTCCCGCGAGGACCTCCGGGACGTGGAGGCGCGCAACTACGTCGCGTCGGCGGTCGACGACGAGGACGGCCACGCTGACGCCTACGAGGACGTGCGCGAGGCCGTCGAGGCGATGAGCCGCGACAACGCCCGCACGCCGATGCAGTGGGCCGACGAAGAAGCGGCCGGCTTCACCGACGGCGACCCGTGGATCGGCGTCAACCCCAACTACACCGAGGTCAACGTCGAACGGGCCCGCGCCGACCCCGACTCGGTGTTGCACTACTACCGCGACCTGGTCGCGCTCCGGGACCGCGACCTGCTGGTCTACGGGGACTTCGAACTGCTCGCCCCCGACCACCCGGACATTTTCGCGTACACCCGCACGCTCGCGGGCGAGGGTGACGGACCCGCCGAGCGCGCGCTCGTCGTCCTCAACTTCGACGACGGGCCGACGACCTTCGAGGTACCCGACGGCGTGACCGTCGACGGCCTCGAACTCGCGCTCGCCAACGACGACGCTCCCGAACTCCCGGGACGGACACTCGACCTCGGCCCGTGGGAGGCGCGGGTCTACCTGACGCCGCCGCTCGACGACCCGGAGGCCGACGCGGCGAGCACAGACGTAGCGACCACAGACACAGCGACCACCGGCCGACCGACCGACGACACGACGAACGGAGAACGATGACAGGGCAGCGACAGACACAGGAGCGTCGCATCGACCGAGAGTGGTGGAAAGAAGCAGTCGTCTATCAGGTCTACCCGCGGAGCTTCGCGGACAGCGACGGCGACGGGGTCGGGGACATCCCCGGTATCACCGAGCGCGTCGACTACCTCGACGAGCTGGGCGTCGACGTGGTGTGGCTCTCGCCCGTCTACGACTCGCCGAACCACGACAACGGCTACGACATCCGCGACTACCGGGCCATCAACGAGGAGTTCGGCGACATGGCCGACTGGGAGCGCCTGCGCGACGAACTCCACGACCGGGACATGAAGCTCATCATGGACCTGGTCGTCAACCACACCTCCAGCGAACACGAGTGGTTCCAGCGCTCGCGCCGCGAGGACGGGGAGTACGCCGACTACTACCACTGGGTCGAGGGGTCGCCCGACGAACCCCCGAACAACTGGGAGTCGCTGTTCGGCGGGTCGGCGTGGTCGTGGGACGACCAGCGGGAGGCGTGGTACCTCCACGTCTTCAACGAGAACCAGCCCGACCTGAACTGGCGCAACCCCGACGTGCGCGAGGCGGTCAAAGACATCGTCTCCTGGTGGGTCGAGAAGGGGATCGACGGCTTCCGCATGGACGCCATCAGCCACCTCTCGAAGACCGAGGGCTACCCCGACGGCGACCCCGACGAGGAGGGGCCGCTGGGGTCGGAGCACTACACCTTCGGCCCGCGGCTGGGCGAGTTCCTCGACGAACTCGGCGCGGTCGTGCCCGAGGAGGCGATGTCCGCCGGGGAGATGGGCGGCGCCGACGCCGACGACGCCCGCGAGTTCGTCCAGCGGGGCGACTGTCTGGACATGGTGTTCCACTTCGACCACCTCGACGTCGACCAGGCCGACGACTGGACCGACGACAACTGGGGCGAGTGGAGCCTCCCCGAGTTCAAGGAGCTGATGACCCGCAACCAGCGGGCGGTCGCCGAACCCGCCTGGGAAGCGCTCTTCCTCGGCAACCACGACCACCCGCGGATCGTCTCGCGGTTCGGCGACGAGTCGGAGCGGCGCCGGTCGGCGAAGTGTATCGCCACCTTCCTGCTGACGATGCGTGGCACCCCCTACCTCTACCAGGGTCAGGAGCTCGGGATGACCAACACCGAGTTCGAGAGCCTGGGAGAGATCGACGACGCGATGACGGTCGGCCTCGTCGAAGACATGCTCGACGCGGGGACCGTCGATTCGTTCGACGACGTGCGCGAGGCGGTCAACTACCGCAGCCGCGACCACGCCCGCACGCCGATGCAGTGGAGCGACGACGAGCGGGCCGGCTTCACTGACGGCGACCCCTGGCTGCCCGTCAACGACAACTACACCGAGGTCAACGCCGCGGCCGCCCGCGCCGACGACGAGTCGGTCTTCCACCACTACCGCCGGCTGATCGACCTCCGGGACGACGACCCCGTGTTCGTCTACGGCGACTACGACCCGCTCGTCCCCGACCACGACCAGTTCTTCGCGTTCAACCGGACGCTCGACGGCGAGCGCCGACTCGTCGTCTGCAACTGGTCGGACGAGCGGGCGACCTTCGAACCCGATGATTTCGCCGCGGGCGACACCGAGGTCCTGCTCGCTAACTGCGACGACCCCCCGGCCGACCCCGTCGGCGCGACCTTCCGCCCGTTCGAGGCGGTCGTCTACGAGTACTGACCTCCCGTCCGGGCCCCGTTCGTCCCTTCCCTGTCGAGTACGCCCCGATCATCGCAGGCGCCCCCGACTGTTCGCGGACCCTGTCTCCGTCGGCGACCCCGCGACCCGACGGGTCGGCGGTAGCCGCGTCAGAACCCCCAGCGCAGACCGGACATGGTCGCGACGATGGCGACCATGAGCAGCAGTTCGACCATGCTCAGCATGCCGTACTTCCTGTTGAGGGCGGCGAGTCGCTCGTGGTCGGTGTCCTCGGCGGCGATCTCGTCGAACATGCCCGCCGTAAACTTGTGCAGCGGCCCGAACCCGAGGACGAGCAGCGCGACGGCGAGACCGAGCGCCGCCCACAGCGACGGCGTCGGCGACGCCCACAGGCCCATCATCCCGGCGAGGCCGATCCCGGATCCGACGACCCCGACCGAGACCGGCTCCATGAGCAGGTTCATCCGCGGGACGAACCCCTCGGCGAACTCGACGTTCGCCTCCTCGGAGAGGCTCCCCATGACGGGGCCGAGGACGACCGCACCGAGGACCGCGGTCCCGAACCAGAAGGCGCCCAGGAACAGGTGGACGGTGAACATCACCCGGACGTCGCCCGAGAGGTACCCCACCACGGGTAACAACAGGGGCACGAGGACCGCCCCGACCGCGAACGGCTTCGACGCGGCCAGGGCCATGAAGCGGTATCGTTCACGCCGACTCGTCGGTCGCTGAATCTCTGCTAGTGACATCGCATCCCACACTCCATGGGGAGATAATTCCAGTTATCGTACAAAAATGCCGCGGGTCGGCGGTTCCAGGCGGGCCGTCCGGGTGTGAGTAACCGTACGTGGTGAACGCCCGCGATGCGAGAGCGATTTCGAAATCTCGGCGACCGCGTTCGATATAGCGTCATACAATATATCGACGGTCCACGGCCGTTCGGGAGATGAGATGGCTGGCGACCGGATCTGCGGCCTATGTAACGTGTCGCGGCACCTCGTCGGCCCGGCGCCGACGTGGTCACTCCGTCCGAGAGTGCAAGGATGGGCAGATGTACACGCCACCCGCTCCCACGGGAGTAAAACGGTCACATCGGGACCGGAAGTCGGGCCCCGACAGCCTCACTCCGAGTACAGCGAGTAGACGATGACGGCGAAGCCGGCCGCGGTCAGCGCGCTCTCGATGGCGAGCGCGAAGTCGGCGACGGTCTGGTTGTCGACGTTCCCGCCGAAGAAGGGGACGTTCACGCCGAACAGCGAGAAGCGTATCGCCTGGTCGATGGCGCCTGCCAGGAACGTTCCCGCGGTGACGATCCCGAACCCGACCGCGAGATACCACAGCGGCTGGGCGCCGCTCCGACGGTAGGCCTTGTAGGAAAAGTAGGTGATCATCCCGCCGAGGATGAGCGTGATGGTCTTCAACGCGACGAGTACGACGGTTCCGGGTGTAGCGTGTGGGCTCATGTTTCCTTGCGCACCTCCGACCAGAGCGATTCGAGCCGCTGGTCCGGCGTCCGGGGCCGACGGGCGATCTCGGTTTCGAACTCTCGCTCCTCGGTCAAAGCGATGACGACTTCCTCGAAGTCGACCTCGTAGATGCTGGCGTGCTGGCCGTCGGGGCGGATCTCGGTGCCCTCGAACAGCAGCTGGGCCTCCTCCAGCCGTTCGAGCTTCCGGTAGGTCGTCGAGAGGGGGATGTCGCTGGCCTCGGAGATTTCGCTGGCGGTCATCGGTTCCTCCAGGGCGGTGACGATCGCCCGACAGTCGGGGTCGTCGAGCGCGTCGAGCACCTCCTGGAGGTCCGGCGCCTCGTCGTCCGCGAACGGGTCACGGACCATTGCTAGCGGCCACTTACCCGACGACGGTTATAATCGCACCGACACACGATCGGCCCGATCGGCCGCGACCCGCCGAGAGCGTCCGCTCCCGACGCCTCGGATACGTCACACGATTCGGACATATCCGAGCGGTCGTCCGCCGAGCAGGCGCCTACCCCGGCCGCTCAGGGTCGACCCTCCGCCCGGACCGCCTCGCCCGCGTCGTCCCAGGGGAGCGGGCCGTCGTAGCCCGGCGGGACGTACCCGCAGAGCGGGTCGCTCGCCAGCGGGTCGCCGGTGTGGGCGTACGCCCGCGACCGACTCCCGCCGCAGACATTCCGGAACGGACAGGCGCCGCACTTTCCGCGCAGCTCGTCGCGGTCGCGCAGCGCGGTGAACAGTTCGGAGTCGCGGTACACCTCGGCGACGTGGTCCCCGGGCACCGTGCCCGCGGACTTCGGCAGGAACCCCGAGGGGTACACCTCGCCAGTGTGACTCACGAACGCGAAGCCGTCCCCCGCGAGGACGCTCGCACGCCGGTTCTCGTCGTCCGTGGGGGCGTCACCCGCCTCCCCCGCCGAGGCCTCCCCGGACTCGGCGGCCGCCTGTCGGCGGACCCGGCGGTAGTGGGGCGCCTCCGTCGTCTTCAGGCCGAACGGGGCCTCGTCGGCCACCTCGGCGAGCCACTCCATGACCCGCTCGGCACGGTCGGGGGAGATCGGATCGAGCACCTGCCCGCGGCCGACCGGGACGAGGAAGAACACGCTCCACAGCACCGCACCGAGGTCGGCTACCACGTCGCGGATCGCCGGCAGGTCCTCGACGGTGTCGGCGCAGACCGTGGTGTTGATCTGCAGCGGGATCCCCGCCTGCCGGGCCTGTCTCGCGGCCCGCATCGTCGCCTCGAAGCTCCCCGATTCGCCGCGGAAGGCGTCGTGGCGCTCGGGCGTCGCGCCGTCCACGCTCAGGGCCATCCGCTTGAGCCCGGCGTCGGCCAGGTCACCGATGGCGTCGGCGTCGAGTTCGTCCGTCCCGCTGGGCGTCAGGGAAACGGTCAGCCCCCGGTCGGTCCCGTGGTCGACCAGTTCCACCAGATCCGGCCGTTTCATCGGGTCGCCGCCGGAGAGGACGACCAGCTGGCGCTCGCCGAAGTCGGCCGCCTGGTCGAGCAGCTGCTTCCCCTCGGCCGTCGAGAGCTCGTCGGGGTGGCGGGCCGGCTGGGCGTCCGCCCGACAGTGGTCACAGGTCAGCTCGCAGGCCTGGGTGACCTCCCAGATGAGCACGAGCGGCCGCTCGGCGGTGTCGACCGGCGGCCGCATCAGGGCCACCCCCGTCGGCGAGCTATCGGGCGGTCTCGGCCCCGTTGCTGCCGCCCTTCGGCGGCGTCCGGCGGATCGGTTCGGATCTCGGTCATCGCCCCGTAGTTCGGGCCGTTCGACCTAAGCGGGCGGCCGCGTTCCCAGTGTCTGAAAATACGGTGGAGTCGGTATGAAGGGCGAGTCCGTCCCGTCCGATATGTCCGACCCCGACCCCGACTCTGACGACCCTGTTCCGGGTGACGGCGCCCTCGACGCGACGGTCGACGCGCCCCGCGGCGACGTGACCCGTGAGTGGGAGCTGTTCGTCCGTGAGGAGTCCGGCGAGCCCCTGACCCACGCCGGCAGCGTCAGCGCCCCCTCGGCCGAGATCGCCCGCGAACAGGCCGCACGGCTGTTCGGCTGGAGCGCCGAGACGCTGTGGCTCTGCCCCGCCGACGAGACCCGGCGGTTCGCCGCCGACGGCGTCGCCCTCTCGGACCGGGCCGGCGACGGCGAGACCGACGGATCGACCGGGGCGACCGACGGATCGGTCGAAGCGACCCCCGCCAGGGGTGAGGACGCGTGATATCGGTCAGCAAGCTCCTCTGTGACCTGGACGCGGAGGGCGACGGGCTTCGCTACGACGCCGCCGACGAGTCCGAGAAAGAGCAGATCCGCGAGCGCAAACAGCGCCGGCCGGTTGTCGTCTGGAACTGCACGAAGCAGTGCAACCTCTACTGCGACCACTGCTACGCGGCCGCCGAGACGGAACCCGCCCCGGGCGAGATGACCACCGCGGAGGGCAAGCAGTTCCTCGACGAACTCGCCGAGTTCGGCGCGCCCGTGGTGCTCTTCTCGGGCGGCGAGCCGCTGGCCCGGGAGGACCTGGTCGAACTGGTCGCCCACGCCAGTGACGCCGGGCTTCGCCCCGTCCTCTCGACGAACGGGACGCTGCTGACCGAGGAGCGCGCCGAACGACTCCGCGAGGCGGGACTCAAGTACGTCGGCGTCTCCGTCGACGGGATGCCCGAGCGCAACGACGCCTTCCGCGGCCAGGAGGGCGCCTTCGAGCGCGCGCTGGCGGGCATCGAGGCCTCCCAGGCTGCCGGACTGAAGACCGGCCTCCGCTACACGATCACCCGCCACAACGCCGACGACCTGGCGGACGTGGTGGACCTGCTGGCCGACCGCGGCGTCGACCGCTTCTGTTTCTACCACCTCGACTACGGCGGTCGCGGCGCGGACATCCAGGACGTGGACCTGACCCCCGACGAGCGCCGCGAGGCGGTCCGCCGGGTCTGTGAGCTGACCCGCGAGTACCACGACGACGGCCACGAGATCGAGACGCTGCTGGTGGGTAACTACGCCGACGCGGGCTACCTCGTCGAGTACGCCCGCCGGGAACTGGGCGAGGCGATGGCCGACCGGATCCACGGCTACCTCCTGGAGAACGGCGGCGACCCGACGGGCGAGCGGGTCGCGGACGTGGACTACCAGGGCAACGTCCACCTCACGCAGTTCTGGCAGGGCTACTCGCTGGGCAACGTCCGCGACCGCCCGTTCGGCGACATCTGGACCGACGAGTCGAACCCGCTGCTGGGCGCGCTGCGCGAACGCGAGGAGCACCTCACCGGCCGCTGTGCCGACTGCCAGTACCAGGACATCTGCCGGGGCGCCTCGCGGCTGCGGGCGCTGTCCGACGGCGACGACCCGTTCGGCCCCGACCCGCAGTGTTATCTCACGCCCGAAGAGCGCGGAATCGACGGCGAGACGGGCGTTCCGGGCGCCGCGGACTGACGGACTCCCCGGCTGTCGGCGTCGTCCGCACGACCGATATACCGTTATCCGCGATATCGAATCGAACATCGCCGGTAGAACTGCGCCTCCACTCATCCGCGAGCACGGCGCCGCTGACGCCCGATAGCGCGTCCGAACCGGCTCACAGGGCGCTGTCTGGCCTCCGCGACGGCACCACCGCAGTTTCGGCCGCCCTAAAATCCGGAACCTCTTTATGCGATTTAGGCTAGCCTAATCCCATGCGACGGCAGTCGGCCGTACCGAGTGAGACGGACGACAGGGCGGGGCCCGCCCCGGACGGATGAGCGGGGTTCCCCAGTACCTCCTGGCCATCTACATCGCGGAACACCGGCGCAGTCCGCCGGTCCCGCCGGGGACCCTCGCGGAGATGCTCGACAGGTCGCCGGCGTCGGCGACGGAGATGTGCCAGCGGCTCGCCGACGACGGGCTGGTCGACTACGAGCCCTACGAGGGCGTGACACTGACCGAGGCGGGCCGCGAGCGGGCCGAAGAGTTACACGAGACGTACGTGACCGTCTCGTGGTTCTTCCGGGGCGTCCTCGACCTCGACGACCACGAGACGGAGGCGATGGAGCTGGCCGGGCTGGTCAGCCCGACGGTCGCCGAGCGGCTCGCGGCCACGCTCCCCAGTGACCCCGGGGCCGCCGAGTGAGACCAGTCCGTCCGGCGTCGCTCCCCGCGCACGGCGAGGTCGTGCCGTCACGCCGGGTGTCCGCGGTGGCTGGGCCGTCAGTCACGACGGCGAGGGCCGCCCGACACAGGACCGACCGATCGGCCCGGCCTTCATGTGCGTGGTGGGCGAGGTCAGCCCATGGTCACGCTCTCGCTGCTCGTCCCGTCGGTCGCCGCGGTGGTCGGCCTCGTCGCGCTGAGCGCCTTCTTCTCCAGCAGCGAGTCGGCTATCTTCTCGCTGCCCGAGGAGTGGGTCCGCGAGGCGGCGGCCGACGGGTCGCCGGACGGCGCCGCGCTGGGCGAGCTCCGCGCGGACCCCCACCGGCTGCTGGTCACGATCCTCGTCGGGAACAACGTCGTCAACATGGCGATCTCCAGCATCGTCACGCTGCTGGTCGCCGACGTGTTCTCCCCCGGGCTGGCGGTCGTCCTCGCGACCGTCGGGGCGAGCACGCTCATCCTCGTCTTCGGCGAGATCGTGCCGAAGTCCTACGGGCTCGGCCACGCCCGGACGTGGAGCCGCCGGGTCGCGCGTCCGCTCACACTGGTCGAGGTGGCGCTCGGCCCGGTCGTGTCGCTGTTCGACGCGAGCACGCGGCGGCTGACGGCGCTCGTCGGGGGTGACCAGGGGATCGAGGAGAACCTGCTCGACGAGTGAGCGCGACGGGGCGGGGACCCCTCCACGACCCGGCAGTCCGCCGGTCACGGCGGAGCCGGGTCCCACGACTCCGCCCGTCAGAACGCTTCCCGCGGTCCGACCCCGACGCCGTCGCGGCGGAACTGGAGGACGTGTGCGAAGTCCTCCCGGGAGACGAGGCCGACCACCTCGCCGTCGGCCTCGACGAGTGCGTGCCCCGAGGCGTGCCCGCTCAGTTCGAGGAACGCGTCGAACGCGGGCGCGTCGACCGCGACCCGCGGCAGGTCGGTGGTCGCGATCTCGCGGACGCGCGTCGTGTCGTGGTCGGCGGGGTCGGTCCGCCGCACGGCGTCCAGCGTGACCACGCCGACGGTCTCGCCGGCGTCGACGACGGGATAGACGGTCCGACGGTCGCGGACCATCCGGTCGGTGAAGGCGGCGACCGACTCGTCGGCGTCGATGGATTCGGCGTCGAGCCGCGCCACGTCGCGCACCGTCAGGCCCGTGAGCAGGCCCTGGAGCATGACCGACCGCGACTCCGACGAGGCCGCGCCGTAGATGAACAGCGCCAGCAGGATCAGCATCGGCGCGAAGCTGAGCACGCCGACGATGCCGAACAGCACGGCGAATCCGGTGCCGAAGCGCGCGGCGGCCGCGGTCGCCGACTCGTAGGGCCGCGACCGGGCGAGCAGCGCCCGGAGGATCCGCCCGCCGTCCATCGGGAACGCGGGCAGGAGGTTGAAGACGGCCAGCAGGACGTTCGTGACGACGAGCCAGCCGAGGACGAACCCGACGACCGGCGCGGAGGCGGGGACGGCCAGCAGGATGACGTAGCAGGCGACGCCGGTGAGCACGCTCGTGATCGGCCCGGCGATGGCGATCCAGAACTCGCGGTTCCACTCGCGGGGCATCTCCTCCAGGGCGGCGATGCCGCCGAGCAGCCAGAGGGTGATCGACTGGGTGCCGATGCCGTAGCGGCGGGCGGCCCAGGCGTGGCCGAGCTCGTGGATCCCGACGCTGACGAACAGCCCGATTGCGGCGCCGGCCCCGATGGCCCACGGCGTCGACCCCGCGGTGAGCGCCGCAACGTCGAACGAGTACGGCGCGAAGGTGTTGACGATGTCGACGTAGGTCTCGATCTGCGAGCCGCTGCCGATGACCCACGCGAGAATCGGGAGGAAGACGACCAGCGAGACGTTGATCCTGATGGGGATCCCCCAGACGGACCCGATCGTGAAGTTTCGCATCGGTCCCAAGAGGGCGTGGCCCCTCAAAAGGACGGGGGAGCGCGGGCCGCCGGCGCGGCCCCGGAGACGCCCGCCGGCCCGGTAGTTTTTCGTGGCTGCTCGGGAGACAGTACGGCCGTGACGACAGCCTACCTCACGGTCGACGACGCCCCCTCGGCGACGCTCCCGGAGAAACTCGCCGTCCTCGACGACTACGGCGTGCGCGCCCTGTTCTTCTGCGAGGGCCGGCGCCTGGCCGACCACGCCGACCACGCCCGCGAGGCCGTCGAGGCGGGTCACCTGCTGGGCAACCACGCCTTCGACCACAACCACGCCTCAGACATCGCTGTCGACGAGTTCGCCGACGAGGTCGACCGGACGGAGACGGCCATCGATGCGGTGTACGCCGACGCGGGCGTCGAGCGGCCC
This sequence comes from Halosimplex halobium, assembly GCF_051414055.1. Taxonomy (NCBI): domain Archaea; kingdom Methanobacteriati; phylum Methanobacteriota; class Halobacteria; order Halobacteriales; family Haloarculaceae; genus Halosimplex; species Halosimplex halobium. Next base: position 20,091 of record NZ_JBLKNX010000022.1, on the reverse strand, counting down.
GCGAAGCTCTTCCGCTTCCCCTTCGGCGACAAGGGCGGCGACCGCGCCGCCGAGTTCCAGGCCGTGCTCGCCGAGCGCGGCTTCCGCCCGCCCGAGGCCGACATGATCGACTACGACTTCTGGCGCGACCACGCCGACGACCGCGACTGGTTCTGGACCGTCGACGTGGAGGACTACAACGTCGACACGAAGGCGGGACTCGCCGAGAACGTCGCCGACGCGGCCGACCGCCTCGACGGCGACTCGCGGGACATCCTCCTGTTCCACGACGGCGGCAACTCCCCCGGGCAGTTCGAACACTACCTGCACCTGCTCGACGACCGGGGCGTGCGCTTCGGCGACCCGCTGGAACTCGTCGACGGCGCCGACGGGGGTGACTGACCGATGAGGGGGCGCTGGCCGATGACGGAGAGCGACCGAGCGATGGCCGAATCGTTTCCGAACACAGTTGTGGGAGCGCTCGCGGGGGAACGGCCGGCAGCGGTCCGCGCGTTCGGGACCGCCGCGGGGCTGTTCGCCGTCGCCCTGGTGCTCCAGGCGCTCGCGGCGAGCGGGACCGTCCCGGGGGCCGCAACCCCGCTCGTGGCGGCGGTGCTGGCGGTAGCGACGGTCGCCGGTCCGGCCCTGTCGGCGGTCGCCGCCCACCGGCGAGGCGGCCTCGCGGGCAGCCTGTCGCTCGCCGCCGCGCCCGTCGCGGGCCGGATCGCGTACTTCTCGCTGTTCACCCCGAACGCGGTGGTCGCGCTCCCGGGGTCGTTCGAGGGCTCGGGCGCGGCGGCCTTCTGGACGCCGGTCGTGCTCGCACTCGGGACGGTCGGGTTCGGCGTCGGGACCGCCGCCCGGTGGGTCCTCGACCGCTGAGCGCCCTGACGGAAGCGAACGGCCCCGCGGACGTGGCCGGGACCGAGTCGTTTTTGCCGACACCCGCGCAACGGTCGGTCGTGCTCTCGGTCGAATTCCACGCCCACTCGGCGGCCTCCTACGACGGCCGCGACTCCGTCGAGATGCTGCTGGAGCGGGCGGCCGCGGTCGGCCTCGACGCGCTGGCGGTCACCGACCACGACGAGGTCAGCGCCAACCCGGAGCTCCTCGAACGGGCCCCGGAGTACGGCCTCGTCGGGATCCCCGGGATCGAGATCTCCAGCGCCGCCGGCCACGTCCTCGGGCTGAACGTCGACGAGGCGGTCGAGCCCGGCCTGTCGTTCGCGGAGACGCTCGACCGGATCCGCGACCAGGGGGGCATCGCCGTCGTCCCCCACCCATTCCAGGAGATGCGCAGCGGCGTCCTCGCGAACATCGAGAAGTCCGAGCTCCGCGAGGCCGACGCGGTCGAGGTGTACAACTCCCGGCTGGTGACCGGCTACTCCAACCGGCAGGCCCGCCGGTTCGCCGAGCGCTACGGACTTCCGATCACCGCCGGCAGCGACGCGCACGTCAGCGACATGGTCGGCCGCGCGGTGACGCTGGTCGACGCCGACGAGCCGACCGCCGACGCCATCTGCGAGGCGGTCGTCGACGGCCGGACGACGCTGCAGACGCGCCGGACCCCCTGGCTGGTCAGCGCGCGCCAGGCCTACGGGAACACGCGACGGCGGGTCCGCCTCGCGCTCGATAGCCTGTTCTCATGAGCGACCGCCGCGAATTCGGGGTCGAAACGGACCGGCTCCGCGGCGCCTCGCCGGCGACCGTCCGGGGGGCGCTGGCCGACGGCGACCCGCTGCCCGGGACCGCCGGGTTCGCCGGCGCCGCGGACGGCAGGGTCGTCCGGGACGCCCTCGGTCGCCAGCCCGTCTTCACCGGGGCCGACGACCCCGAGACGTGGAGTTTCGACCCCGCGGCGCTGTCCGACCCCGACCCGGTCCCGGCCGGTCACGCCCGGGACTCCGACGGCGACGAGCGGGTCTGGACTCTCCCGGACCCGGACCCGGCGACCGACGAGCGAGCGGCCGTGCGGGCGGTCCGCCAGGGAGTCCGCGGGGCGGTCGACGACGCCCCGACGGAGGGGCTGGCGGTCGCCTTCTCCGGCGGCGTCGACTCGGCGGCGCTCGCGGCGCGGCTGTCGGCCCCGCTGTACGTCGCCGGCTTCCCCGACAGCCACGACGTGGAGGCGGCCCGGAGCGCCGCCGCGAAGCTCGACCGCGAGATCCGGGTCGTCGAACTGGCCCACGGCGATATCGAGCGGGCGGTCCCGGAGGTCGCGGCGGCGACCGGGCGGACGAACGCGATGGACGTGAGCATCGCGCTCCCGCTGTATCTGGTCGCCGAGCGGGCCGCCGCGGACGGCTACGACCGCCTCGCGGTCGGGCAGGGGGCCGACGAGCTGTTCGGCGGCTACGCGAAGGTGGCCCGTGCGCCCGACGACGAGCGGGTCGCGGCCGACACAGTGCGCGGGGCGCGCCGCGAGGTGGTCGCCACGTTGCCGGACCAGCTGGAGCGGGACGTGCTGGCGCTCCGGGCGGCGGGGGTCGAGCCGGTCGCGCCGCTGCTCGACGACCGGGTGGTCGCCGCCGCGCTGGACCTCCCGGGAGATCTGCTCGTGACGGACCGCGGCGAGCGCAAGTGGGCGCTGCGGCTGGCGGTCCGCGAGTGGGTGCCCGACCCCGTCGCCTTCCGCGAGAAGAAGGCCGTCCAGTACGGCAGCCTCGTCTCGCGGGAGCTCGACCGGCTGGCCCGCCGGGCGGGGTTCAAACGGCGGATGGACGACCACGTGGGGCAGTACGTCGACTCGCTGTGCTGATCCCACCGCTGACCTCGTCTGCGGGCGGATCTGTAACCTGAGTAACGACAGGAGCTAAGGCGGTCGCCGCGGTAGCGGCAGGACAGCGATGAGGGGACGCGCGTTCGGGGCCGCCGACCGCGCCATCTCCCGGGAGGGGATGGCCGCGCTCGGGTTCGGCCTCACGGTGTTGATGATCGGCGTCACGGGGGGACTGCTGATGCAGACGGGCGACTCGCTGTCGGACGGGGGGCCGATCCTCTCGACCAGTTCCGAGCCGGTCCACGCGACCGGGCCGACGAGCGGGTGGGTCCGGATCAGCCACGAGAGCGGCGACACCGTCGACGTGGCGGACGTGGACCTGATCGTGAGCCTCCCCGACCACGACAAGCGAGCAAGGCTGCACGGGCTCCCCACCGAGCGGCTCACCCAGGACGACTACAGCGGCAACCACGTCTTCACCCGGGGGCGCACCGGCATCGACGGCGCCATCGCGGCCCCGAACGGCAGCGGCGCCAGGCTGGCGGCCAGCGACGAGATCGCCTTCCGGATCGAACAGCGCCGCGTCCCGCTCGAACCCGGCCAGACCGTGACAGTCACGCTCCGCCACACCGAATCCGAGACCCGGCTCGCCAGGGAGCGGATCGACGTCGTCGAGTGACCGTCAGCCGGAGACGGTCTCGATCGCTCGCGCCCCGATCTCGGCCACGTCCGGGTCGAGCGCGTCCGTCTCTTCGAGGTCTTCGACCGTGAACCAGCGCCAGGCCTCGGCCGGCTGCTCGCCGTCGGCGGGGTCGATCTCCCGCGTCTCGGTGCGGGCGTAGTAGACCAGGTCGACGTGCTGGTGGCCGACGAACTCGCCGTGGACGTTCACGTCGGCGAGCTGGAAGTGCCGGGGCTTGGGGAGCGGGTCGACGGTCGGCGAGCCCACGTCGTCGCGCTCGGCGACGAGTTCGGCGTCGAGGCCGGTCTCCTCGCGGACCTCCCGGAGGCCCGCCTCGTGGGGGAGTTCGTCGCGGTCGACGTGGCCGCCGGGCGGGAGCCACTTGCCCAGCCCGTCGTGTTCGTGCAAGGCGACGGCGCCGTCGCCGACGACGTAGACGGTCGCGGTGTAGTGTCGGGTCGTCTCCATGGCGGCCCCAGGGCTACCCGGGGCTTCGGCGTTCCGAAAACTGTCGGCGCGAGAAACCGTCCTCAGGGGGCGGTGAACTCCTCTTCGGCCTCGAGGAGCTCGTGGTAGCGATTGCGGATGGTGACCTCGGAGATGTTGGCGACTTCGCTGACCTCCGACTGGGTGACCTTCTCGTTGGCGAGCAGCGAAGCGGCGTACACCGCGGCGGCGGCCAGTCCCACGGGGGACTTCCCGGAGTGGACGCCCTGCTCTTTGGCCGTGTCGAGCAGCTGGCGCGCGCGGCGTTCGACCTCGTCGGGCAGGTCGAGGTCGGAGACGAACCGGGGCACGTAGCTCTCGGGGTCGGCGGGCTGGATCTCAAGGGACAGCTCGCGGACGACGTAGCGGTAGGTGCGGGCGATCTCGTCCTTGTCGACGCGGGAGACCGCGGCGATCTCGTCGAGGCTGCGCGGCGTGCCGGCCTGCCGGGCCGCGGCGTACAGCGCCGACGTGGCGACGCCCTCGATGGAGCGGCCGGGGAGCAGGTCCTCGTCGAGCGCGCGGCGGTAGATGACCGAGGCGGTCTCGCGGACGTTCTCGGGCAGGCCCAGCGCCGAGGCCATGCGGTCGATCTCGCCGAGCGCCTGTTTGAGGTTGCGTTCCTTGGAGTCGCGTGTGCGGAACCGCTCGTTCCAGGTGCGCAGCCGCTGCATCTTCTCGCGCTGGCGCGAGGACAGGGAGTTGCCGTAGGCGTCCTTGTCCTGCCAGCCGATGTTGGTCGAGAGGCCCTTGTCGTGCATCATGTTCGTCGTCGGCGCGCCGACGCGGGACTTCTCGTCTTTCTCGTTGGCGTCGAACGCGCGCCACTCCGGACCGGGGTCGATCTCGTCCTCCTCGACGACCAGCCCGCAGTCCTCGCAGACCGTCTCGCCGTGCTCGGCGTCCGACGCGAGGTTGCCCCCACACTCCGGACAGACCAGGTCCTCCGACTCCTCCTCGTCTCGCTCGCGGGCCTCTTCGCGCTCGCTCGTGTGGCGTCTGATAGTGGTGTCGGTCATTGGTTGCAAACTCTGCGGGGCAATCCCCGCCAAAACCGTCTCACCGGATTATGTGTTGGGGACCAGACGACTTAAATCTTTCCCGAAATCGGACCAATTTCACACGTCCGCGCTCGACCATACTTAATCTGTCGATCCGAGCGTCGCTGCGCGGCGAACTCGGGGGATTGAAACCCGCGTTATGGCCCTTCTCACGGGCCGACACTCCAAGATACGGTCGCGCTCGGTGGGGAGCACAAGCGACCGGATACAACCGCCGAAGGCGGGGATCCACCGGTCAGCGGGCGTCGAACGGGGAAATTCCGGTGGATCGGCCGCCGGCGCGCGCGACGGTTCGGCCGGCCGGGTCGGTGCCGACGGCGGTCGCGGGGCGGGTGGGTTCCGTTCGCGCGCGGCCGGGGCGGCCATCGAAACCCTTACCGCCGGGCCACGCCTCGCGTCGGCCATGAGCGACACGGAGAACGTGGTCGAGCCCGAGGAGGTGCGCCACGTCGCTGATCTCGCGCGCATCGACCTCGACGACGAGGAGGTCGACCGCTTCACCGAGCAGTTCGCCGACATCCTCGAGTACTTCGAGACGCTGGACGAGGTGCCCGAGGTCGACGAGGAGGAGGAACTCGCCAACGTCATGCGCCCCGACGAGGTGCGCGACTCCCTCTCCCAGGAGGAGGCGCTGGACAACGCCCCCGAGTCCGAGGACGGCTACTTCAAGGGCCCGAACGTCTCGTGAGGACCGCCAGCGATAGTTACACATGAGCACGGAGTACAACGGCTACATCACGACGGAGCGAATCGACGGCGCGGCGGACGGGCCGCTCGCCGGGAAGACGGTCGCCGTCAAGGACAACATCTCGACCGAGGGCGTCCGCACGACCTGCGGGTCGGCGATGCTCGACGACTACGTCCCACCCTTCGACGCGACGGTCGTCGAGCGCCTGAAGGAGGCGGGCGCGACCATCCCCGGCAAGACCAACATGGACGAGTTCGGCATGGGGACGACCACCGAGACCTCGGCGTTCGGCCCCACCGAGAACCCCGTCGCCGAGGGTCACGTCCCCGGCGGCTCCTCCGGCGGGTCGGCTGCGGTCGTCGCCGCCGGCGACGCCGACATGGCGCTGGGGACGGACACCGGCGGCTCGGTCCGCGCGCCGGCCGCCTTCTGCGGCGTCGTCGGCATCAAGCCCACCTACGGCCTCGTCTCGCGCTACGGGATCGTCGCCTACGCCAACTCGCTGGAGCAAGTGGGACCGATCGCGCCCACCGTCGAGGACGCGGCCGAACTGCTGGAAGTGATCGCCGGCCCCGACGAGCGCGACGCGACGACCCGTGACGCCGCCGAGGAACGCGGCGAAGGCGCCTACGACTACGCGGCCGCCGCCGACGGCGACGTGGACGACCTCGACATCGGGATCCCGATGGAGCTACTCGACGGCGCCGACGAGCGCGTCACCGAGGTGTTCTGGGACGCCATCGAGGAGCTGGAGTCGCGGGGCGCCAGCTACCACGAGGTCGACCTGGAGTGTCTCCGCTACGCGGTCGAGGCCTACTACGTGACCGCCATGAGCGAGGCCTCCTCGAACCTCGCGCGCTTCGACGGCGTCCGCTACGGGCAGTCGGGCGGCTACGACGGCAACTGGAACGAGACGTTCGCCCGCGCTCGCGAGGAGGGCTTCGGCGAGGAGGTCAAATCGCGGATCCTGCTGGGTACGTACGCCCTCTCGGCAGGCTACCACGACAAGTACTACAAGAAGGCCCAGGACGCCCGCGCCTGGATCAAGCGGGACATCAACGACGCGCTATCCGAGGCGGACGTGCTCGCCTCGCCGACGATGCCCGTCCCGCCGATGGAGATGGGCGAGAGCCTGGAGGACCCGCTGACGATGTACCTCGCCGACGCCAACACGACGCCGGTGAACCTGGCGAACCTGCCGGCCATCTCCGTGCCGGCCGGCGAGACGGACGGCGGCCTGCCCGTCGGGCTCCAGCTCGTGGGGCCGGCGTTCGGCGAAAAGACGATCATCCGCGCAGGGAGCGCGCTGGCCTGAGCGGACCGTACCGTTCGCGGCCGAGCGAAGCGAGGCCGCGCTTTTTCACCCGCATCTTTTGTTGACGGGGGGTCCCGCAGCACTCGCGGCGCGCTGCCCCGAGCCGGGACCGCGACGGGAGTTTTCAGACGGTCGCGAGGTAGTCCTCGACGGGGACCGCGCGGTCCCAGTAGTGGGCGTGGATGTCGCGGCCGAGTTCGACGGCGCCCTCGCCGGAGCCGACGAGGACGGCGTCCAGGTCGGAGACGCCGTCGCGGGTCGGCAGCGAGAGCGCGACCAGGTCCGCGGTGACGGTAAAGGAGAAGGGCAGGTCGGCGACGCGCTCGTCGATGCGGGCGGGCGGGCCGTCGGTGTAGCGCTCGATGGCCTCGTCGACGAGGCGGTCGTCGACGACAACCCGGGCGTCGAGGACGCCCCGGTCGGCGAGTTCGTCGACCATCCTGGCGAAGCGCGGGTAGTACACCTGCGCGCCGACGCGCAGCCAGTCCGCCTCCCGGAACAGCTCGACCGCCCAGCGTTCGAGGTACTGGGGGTTGCGCGCGGGGTTGCGGTACAGCTCCCACTCGCCCGCGCCGGCGAGCCGTTGCCTGAACCGCCGGGGGAGGACCGACACGTCGTGGGCGTCCCAGAACTCGTCGTCGAGCAGGTCCTCGACGGCGTCCTGGCGGGCCAGCTCGTCCGCGACCAGCCGACCGCGGGCGGTCAGCTCCCACCGGTCGGACTCGCGGACGAGCCCGCGGTCGGCGAGTTCGTCGAGCGTCTTGTAGACGCCCGACTGGCTCACGTCGAGGTCGGCGTGGAGGGCAGCCGTCGTGCGGGGGTCGCGCTCGACCGCGCGGAGCAGCGTCGAGCGCAGCTCCGACCGCGCCACGTAGGTGACCAGGGAATCACCGTTCATACCCACAGAACTGTGGGTGGCTCACTTTTAATCCGTCCGGTTCGTTCACGGACACGTCGACCGGAAGGACCTGATTTCCCCGCAGAACGGCCTTCACACGCCGTAGCACGTTACACGAACCGTGGAACCGTCCATCGGTCGTCCGCGATTCCACACGAAATTTAAAATAACTTATACTTCTGCCCGCGCCACGCGGTGACATGGACGAGGACAAGTATCCGGCGCCGTCCGGTCGCCGTCGGTTCGTCAAGGGGATCGTCGGGAGCGCAGTCCTGGGCTCGCTCGGCGTCGCCGGGTCCGGGCTGACGACGGTACCGACCAACCGGAGCGGGGTCGGCGGCGGGAACGTGGAGGCGAAGGTGATCAAGAACACGGACGGACCGGCACCTCGCGGGATGTCGCAGATCCCGGTGACAGTCGAGGACGGGTATCTCAAGGGCGTGTGGCCCGCGGCGACGGAGAACGGCGAGGTCGCCGACGGGGCGGCGAAGACGAGTCTGGGCGGCGTCACGTACTCCAGCAAGTGGTTCCAGTACTGCGGCATCCAGACTCACCCGAAGGTCGAACCCGACAGCGAGGCGGACAACTTCCTGCGGGCCGACCCCGGCGGCCGCTACGAGTGGGCGGCCGACCTCGAACCGGGGACGAGACTCGCCGTCGAGATGTTCGACGACTACGAGGAGTGGGGCAACGGCGTCGGCGACGCCGGCCTCGGCAAGCCCGCGGCGGCGACCTGGCGCTCGGTCGAGACGGATTCGACGCTCCCGGTCCAGGTCATCCGCAGCCCGGAGATCGAGCGGCTCGCCGAGGACGACGAGTGGCTCGCCGCGAGCACGGACCGGGGGTTCATCGCCTGGCTCAACAAGTGTACGCACCTCTGCTGTGTCCCGGCCGGGTTCAAACAGTCGGCCACAGTCGACGGCGCCGAGAACGCCGTCTACTGCCAGTGCCACCAGTCGATCTACGACCCGTTCGACGTGGTCTCGAAGGTTGTCACCGCCTTCCCCCGGCCCGAGAACTGACCCGACCAGCCTGTCGTCGGACGGCCCGGTCGCCCGGTCTTCGGACGGCCCGGTCCCCCAGTCGTCGGACTCCCGGACCGGTTCCCCACCGGTTCGCCGGGATCCGAGCCGCGTCCCGGGCCCGCCGTCCTCCCGCGAAAACGTTTACTCGTTCGCGACTCACAGGAGGTTTTTCAGTATCTACCGTGTAGGATGGGGTGATGCCCCAGATCGACGTCTCGGAAGACCTGTACCGCCAGATCGAGAGCGAGTCGGCGGACGGCGACATCGACAGGGCCCTCTGGAAGATGGTCGGGGCCTACCGCCGCGCGAACAACCCCGAGGCCGACAGGACCTGACCGGCCAGCGGATTCTCCCGCCCGGCGCTCGCTACCCCCGACAGCGACAGTTATCCCCGCGGCGGTCGACGTGCCGCCATGGCCGACGACACGAGCGGCCGGGATGCCGAGAGGATGGACACCGGTGCCGGCGCCGGGGCCGACGGGGACGGAGCCGACGGGGGCGAGTCGAACGGCGGCGACGACGGCTCGGGGATAGCGATCGGGATCGCGCTCGGCACGGCGGTGGGCGTGGCGCTGGGGACGGCGATGGACGACCTCCCACTCGGCATCGCCATCGGGCTGAGTCTCGGCGTCGCCTTCGGCGTTGCGTTCGGCCGGTCCGAACTCGGCGAGGACGAGGCGTGAGTCAGCGCAACTGGTCGTAGACGCCGGCGAGGCGGTCGACGGAGTGCTCGACGCTGACGGCGTCCCGGCGGGCGAGACACTCCTCACCGAGGCGGTCGCGCTCGGCGAGGGTCCGCGCGATCACGTCGCGGAACGCCGCCACGTCGTCGGGCGGCGCCTTGTAGCCGGTCTCGCCCTGGTCGATGGTATCGGCGAGGGCGGCGCTGGCGACGCCCGCGACCGGTGTCCCACAAGCGTTGGCCTCCAGCGCCGCGATCCCCTGGGTCTCGACCGGGCTCGGGAACGCGAACACGTCCAGCGCGGTGTAGAACGAGGGGAGTTCCTCGCGGTCGAGCCACCCCAGGAAGTGCGCCTCGATGTCCCCCTCAGCCGCGGCCCGTTCGAGGTCCTCGCGTGCCGGCCCGTCCCCGCCGAAGACGAGCGTCACGTCGAGGTCGGCGGCCGCCTCGACGATCGCTTCGAGGTTCTTCTCGTAACCGTGGCGGCCGGTGTAGCCCACCAGCGGCCCCTCGGGGAGCCCGTGGCGCTCGCGGAATCGCTCGGTCTCGGCGGGCCGGAAGAAGTCCACGTCGACGCCGTTGGAGACCACCTCCACGGGCGTCGTCGTCCCCACGGTGTCGCGGACGTGGTCGGCGGTCCGCTCGCTGGGCGCGACGACCACGTCGACCCGGTCGAGGAAGCGCCGCTCGTACTCCTCGGCGCTGCGCTCGACCGCGCGCTCGATCGGCCGGGTAAAGGCGAGATACTCCGCGTACTCGCTGGTCGGCGTGTGGTAGGAGGCGACCAACGGCAGGTCGTGCTTCCGGGCGAGGCGCAGCCCGGCGAGCCCGAGACTGAACGGGGAGTGGGCGTGGACGATTTCGGCGCTGTCGACCGCCCCGGGGACGCCGGGGACGCCGACGCGAAAGCCCTCGTAGAAGGGGAAGGGGAGGCTACTGACCGGATACTCCCCTTCCGCGGGGTCGTGGTCGCCGTCGGGGTAGACCACGTCCATCCGACCGCCGCGGCGGTGCCAGCGGTCCCGCCAGGTCTGGATGGTGTAGGTGACGCCGTTGTGGGTCGGCAGGTAGGAGTCCGTGAACGCGGCCACCCTCGGCAGGTCCATGCGTCCACGGTTTGCGAACCGGGACTTAATGCGTTGCCATCTCGGCGCGGCGCCGCCGATACTCCGGCGCCGACGGGACCGGCCGGGCGCCGGCCGAACGCAAAGTATACCTGCCGGTCGGCGGCATCTCGGGACGTGGACACCGAGGCCATCGCCCGCGAGCGCATCGACCGGCTGCGCGAGCTCGCCAGGGCGGCGACCGTCGACAGCGACGACGAGCGCGCCCGCCGGTACGTCCGCCGCGCCCGCCGCATCGCCGAGCGCAACCGCCTCGCCTTACCCCGGGCGTTCACCCGCTTCACCTGCGACCGCTGTGACGCCTACCTCCGCCCCGGTGCGAACGCCCGCGTCCGCCTGCAGGACGGCCACGTCGTCGTCACCTGCGACTGCGGCGCCCAGGCCCGCTACCCCTACGACTGACCGCCCGCGACCGCTCTCGACCGCGAATTTCCGGCCCGTCACCACCCGTAACCTTTGAACGGCTCCGTTCCTACTGGTAGACACATGAGCGATTCCACGCGGGCACAGCGGATCCACGAACTCGACGTGACGGTCTGGGTCGGCAAGAAGGGGCTCGACCCCGTCGAGGAGGAGCTGTCGGACCAGTTGCAGGACCGCGAGTTCGTCAAGGTGAAGTTCCACCGGTCCGCCCGAGGGGGGGCCACCACCGAGGAGCTGGCAGAGGAGCTGGCCGAACGGGTCAGCGCCGAGGTGGTCCGGACCCGCGGCCACACGGCGGTGTTCGAGCGATGACAGGGGCCGCGTTCGTCCCGCTCCAGAGCGGCGGGTCGGGCGTCGTCGCCGACTTTCTGATCGACAACGTCGGCCTCGACGCGCCGCTGGCGGGCGCCATCGGGTCGGCGGTCACTTTCGTCGTCTCCTTCGTCGCGCTGTACGCGCTCGGGCGCATCGTCATCAGCCCCATCGTCGGTCGCTTCCTCTCTGCCCGTGACCTCGACGAGCACGCCCGGAGGCCACTCCGGAAGCTCACCAACTTCTTCATCGGGTTCGGCGCGCTCGGCATCGCCTTCGCGTTCGCCGACTACGGGAACATCCTCACCTCCATCGCCACCGTCGCCGCCGCGGCCACCCTCGCGATCGGCTTCGCCATGCAGGACGTGCTGAAGAACTTCGTCGCCGGCATCTTCATCTACACCGACAAGCCGTTCCGCATCGGCGACTGGATCGAGTGGGACGACCACGCCGGCGTCGTCGAGGACATCAGCCTGCGGGTCTCCCGCGTCCGCACCTTCGACAACGAACTGCTGACCGTCCCCAACTCCAACCTCACCGACGGCGTCATCAAGAACCCCGTCGCCAAGGAGCGACTGCGCATGAAGTTCGTCTTCGGCATCGGCTACGAGGACGACATCGACGAGGCCACCGAGATCATCCTCGAGGAGGCCCGCGACCACCCCGACATCCTCGACGAGCCCGAACCCTCGGTGCGGCTGACCGAACTCGCCGACTCCTACGTCGGCCTCCAGTCGCGCATCTGGATCTCGAATCCCAGCCGCGCCGACTTCGTGAAGGTCCAGGGCGAGTACGTCACCAGCGTCAAGCAGCGCTTCGACGAGGCCGGCATCAACATCCCCTACCCCCAGCGGGACATCCACGGCGGCATCGAACTCTCGAACGTCGAGGGGCTCGTGGAACCGACGACGGGCGACGACTAGAGACCACTTTCATACCCACGTTTTTGCGCCGGAGAGTTCCTCGCGCGCCGGAGGCGCGCTGCGGGAATCCTCCGTCGCAAAAACGTGGGGAAAAAGGCCGGACGACTCGGTCGCTTTGCTCCCTCGCGTCCGGTGAACCGGCGCCTGCGGCGCCGGATGCTCGGGGCGGGCCTGCCCTTCCCCGGGTCGGCCGACGAGACGGCCTCCCGGCCACCGCGACAGCACCGCTTCGCTACCGCAACGGCACTGCTCCGCACAGCACCGCAACCGCGCTCCGCTCCGCTTTCCCCGATTACCTCGCTGTTTCCGCCGTCTCGGCCGGATACACCTCCGCCAAGAGTTCGCGGAGGGCGTCGGTGAAAAAGTCGGGATTGTCGAGGTTCGAGGCGTGGCCGCCGCCGGGGACCGCCCGGAGCGTCGCGCCGCCGATCTCGGTCGCCAGGTGGCGGGCCTGTCGGCGCATGAACGGCCCCTCGTGCTCGCCGTAGAGGACGAGCGTCGGGGCCATGATGGCGGGGAACCGGACCTCGGTCCGGTGGAAGCCCGCCACGGCGCCGATGACCTTCGCGAACTCGTCGGTGGCCATCTTCGGTCCCGTCTCGCGGATGCGCTCGATCCGCTCGTAGTCGCCGCTGACGCCCTCGCCCGAGAGGCGTTCCTGTAGCCAGACCATCGCCCGTTCGACGCGCTCGTAGCCGACGAGTCGGACCGGCGGGACGGTCGCGCGGAGCAGGACGGAGCGCTGGAGGCGCTCGTCGAGCGAGAGAAAGTCGGGGGCGAAGGTGTCGGCGAGCACCAGCCCGGCCACCCGCTCGGGGTGGCGCGCGGCGTACACCTGGGCGATGCAGCCGCCGGTCGAGAGCCCGCAGAGGACGACCTCGTCGAGCGCCAGCGCGTCCAGCAGCGCGCCCAGGTCGTCGGCGAACAGGTCGACCGAGTAGCGGCCCCGCTGGGACCCGCCGGTGCGGCCGTGGCCGCGCACGTCGTAGGCTACGGTGGTGTAGTCGTCGCTCAGCGCGTCGAGCTGGGGGTCCCACTGGGAGTGGTCGACGATGGCCCCGTGGACGAACACGACCGGCGGGCCGTCGCCGCGGCGCTCGTAGTACGTCTCGATGTCGTTCGTGCGGACGGTGGGCATACCGCCGGTACGCGCTCCGCGGGGATACGGTCGTCGTCGGTCGCGGCGGGTTCGGAGCGGTCGCGGCGGGTTCGGAGCGGTCGCGGCGGGTTCGGAGCGGTCGCGGTGGCCGGGAGGCCGCTCCGTCGGCCGACCCGGGGACAGGCTGGTCTGCACCGAGCATCGGGCGCCGCAGGCGCCGGTTCACCGGCCGCGAACGCAGTGAGCGGCCGGCCTTTTTGCCCCATCTTTTTCGAGGAGCCTTCCCGCAGCGAGCCGGAGGCTCGCGAGGAAAGGCGACGATGAAAAAGGTGGTATGAATGGACGGACTCCCGGGGTTGCCCGGTCGTTCGAGCGCGGGGAATCCCGCTTGCCTCCTCCACCCCGCGACCCTGCGAGCGACGGGTGTCCGAGGGTCCGCTGCTCGCTTCCGCGCCTGACGGAGTGCCCTCGATCAACCGCGGCCGCGCGTCCCTGCAGACGCGAAGCCGCGGACCGCCGTCCCCGCAGGACGAGGCTTCCACGTTGGCTCGCGGGGCCCACGCCCGTCTGACCGGACGCCCCCGGTGTTCGGCCCCCGCTGAAGGCCATACCGCGGGTGACGAGCAGGGCCTAGCTGCCCGGCCTAGTCCACTCCGACCTACCGCCGTCCACCATAAGGACCTTTCGGGTCCGTCCCGCGGACCGACCGCGAAAAGCGACCGACAGCTCCCGATCCTCCGCTCAGATCAGACCGAGCGTCCGCGACCACCACAGGCTCGCGACGGGGATCAGAAGCGAGACGGCGACGCTCGCCCACCGGTGGTAGGTGATGATCGCCGGCGCGTCCATGTCGAACAGGACCTGCTCGGGGACCGTCACGGCCCACACCGCGATCACGACGGTCGCGAACAGTCCGAACGCGATGCCGACCCCCGCGGCCAGCGGCGGATCCGTCCGCTCGTCGCGACCCGCCGCGAGGACGATGGCCGCGACGAGCGCGAAGATCCCGGCGACGAGCGGATTCAGCGCCCCCTCCGCGTAGTAGGTCCCGACCGCGGATCCGGGCGCCGTCCGCACCAGCAGGTACGGGGCGGCCAGCGACACGAGCACGAGCAGGCACCCGACGACGCCGACCAGCGGTGCGAGCCGCGTCTGCTTCATGTCCCCGACTGCGGACGCTCCGGTTTTAACGGCCCCGGTCTCCGGCAGCGGCCCCGCCGTCCGGAGACGCCGAACGTCGGTCCACCAGCCGAGCATCGAGCCGAAAAGCGGACAACGGGGGCGACCGAACCGCCGGGTATGGGATTCGGCGACACCGCCAAGAAGATCCAGCGCGTGACCGACATCGCTGAGAAGCTCTACGAGCGGCTCAACCAGGTGATCGAGCAGGTCCAGGACCTCAAGGAACGGGTCGAGTCCACCAGCGAACAGCTCGACGCGATGGACCGGGAACTGGCCGAACAGCGCGCCATCGTCGAGGCGCTCGCCGAACAGCAGGGCGTCGACGTCGAGGCCGTCGTCGACGAGCTTCCCGACCCCGACGCGGAGGGCGAAGGTGACGCCGAATCGGGCGAGACCGGGGCCGACGGGAGCGACGCCGGCGGGTCCGGGGGCGACGCGACCGACACCTCGGCCGACGCGACCGACCCGGACACCGCCACGACGAACGACTGACCGGATCCGACCGCGCGGTGTCGTTCTCGCTCCGCTACTCGGCCAGCCGCTGGTGTTCGACCTTGAGACAGCGGTCCTGGACGAAGTTCCGGCCGGCCGCCTCGACGCGCTCGCCCGCCTCGTCGTGGGTGATACCCAGTTGCAGCCAGACCGTGCCGGCGTCGTCGCGGTCGAGCGCCTCGTCGACGATGCCCGGCACCTCGTCGGTCGGCCGGAACACGTCCACGATGTCCACGTCCTCCTCGACCTCGGCCAGCGAGTCGTAGGGCTCCCGACCGAAGATCTCGTCGGCGTAGGGGTTGACCGGGATCACCTCGTACCCCTGCTCGCGCATGTACGCCGGCACGTCGTGAGCGGCCTTTCCGGGCGTGCTCGACAGCCCGACGACGGCGATCGTGTCCTCTTCGAGTATCTCACGGAGTCGCTCGTCGGAATCGACTGGCATATCCGTACCGTGGGTCGAGACGCGCAAAAGACTGCCGGCCCTCGGCACACCCGGGTGTCGCCGGGCCGCCAGCGCTCCAGGATACCGGGGGCGTCAGCGCTCCAGTTGCTCGGGCGTCGCATCCGGGATAGTCGTCGAGACCGCGCCGTCCGCCTCGACGGTGACGGCGTTGTCGAACAGCTGGCGGAGCGTGTTCAGCGTCTCCTCGTCGTGGGCCGTCGACTCGATGACGTGAATCCCCATCGCGTCGGCGTTGTCGATGCGGCTCGTAAACACGTGCATGAACCGGAAGACGGTCTGCACGTCCGAGTACATCAGCAGCGTCGACAGCGAGTCGACCAGCACGCGGACGTTATCGATCCCCCGCTGCTGGCGGAACTCCTCGACGAACTCGGAGAACTTGATCCCGATCCCCGTCATGTCCTCCGGCGAGGAAGCGTACTTGACGATGTCCGTGTCGCGGGCGCTCCGACCCTGGTGTTTCGTCACGCAGTCGACGATCCCAATGTCCACGGAGCCCGGGTCGGAGACGAGCGCCTCGTAGTCGTTGAGGACACGGCTCGCGCTGTCGCGGGTGGTGACCACGATGACCCCTTCGCCGCGCTCGGACCCGTGAGCCAGCACGTCGAGGGCCATGCGGCGCTTGCCCGACAGCGGCGGTCCGGAAACCAGCAGGTTCGTACCCGGGGCCACCGTCGCGTTCCCGAACGCCGTTCCGAGGTCGTACATTCCTACGGGATACACCACCGTTTCGACACGAACCGCGACCGGTCCGCTCGATACGTGTCGATTAGTCGCGGCGGTCGTTAAAATCTTTATTATGGCCTCTGCCCACGGGACCGCTCCCGCCGGCGGATCCGCCCCCCCTTGGGAGGCCGACGATCCCGCGGCTGGTCGTGTTCTCGGGTACCCCCGTCACGGATCGGGACGTTTAAACATCGATGCTCGTGTAGGGATTTGTGCGGGCGCTTAGCTCAGTTTGGACAGAGTGCTTGGCTTCGGACCAAGCTGTCGCGGGTTCAAATCCTGCAGCGCCCACTCCTTCGCCGCCCGACTCGGATACAATTCTGTTCATCCGGTAGCGGCGCTGCTATCCCGAGAATCTTCCGATACTCCGGTATCGGAAGGACCCCCTGAGACTGACACAAGGTCGGGACAAACTGCGGCCCACCGCCGTCCTTCGATTCCCCGACGCAAAGACTCGCTTGCGACGGGAGGGCTGCAGGTATGAGCCAGGCTGTCAGTCAGGGGGAGGAAGTCCCCGAGACAGCCGTTCGGAACCGGTCGCAGTACGCTGACACGCTCCACCGGCTCGACCCCGACGCCGACGAGCCCGAACCGGCGTGCGTCGAAGCCGAGTACCGGACCGACGCCGAGTTCACCGACGTTCCCGTCGCGGCGTACCCTCACTACAGCCTCTGCGGTAACCCGGAGTGTTTCGGGAGTGAGTGGTGGTGACGGGGGAGCCGTTCGTCGTCGACGGCTACAGCGGGCCGGGCGGTGTCGGCCTTGCACTTGACGAGCTTCCGGTTCGTCACCTGGGCATCGACATTGAGGACTACAGCGACACCTATCCGGGTGAGTTCGTCCAGGGCGACGCGTCGAACCCTGGGTTCATGGGGAGTTTCGAATCGCCTGAATTGCTGTGGCTGTCGCCGCGGTGTCAGGCGTATTCGAAACTCTCGTGGGCCAACATGGGCCGCTACGACTGGGAGGAGACGCCGAAAGAGCGGTACCCCACCTTCGCGGACCTGAACGTCCGAGAAGTCGTCGCGGCTGTCGACCCGGACGAGTACATCATCGAGAACGTCGCCACGTGTGACGACCTGGAAGAGCCGGCACGGTTGAACGGGCTAGCGTTCGGGCTGCCGGTCGATAATTGCCGGCACTTCGAGACGAGCTTCCCCGTCCCCGACGCCTACGAGAGTGGTACCGCGGAGATCTCTATCGGCTCGGAGTACGTTCGCCACGAACTCGCCGCCGCGAAGGGTGTGCCCGCCGAGTGGACGGAATCGGAGATCCGGTCGGCCATCCCCCGCGAGTTCGTCCAGTACCTGCTGCACTACTGTCCGAGTATCCCCGACGTGTCGCTCCCCGCGGAGCTGCGACAGCGGCCGCTCGGAGAGTTTGCCGCGACGACCGGAGGTGAACGGCCGTGACCTACCAGTCGTCGCTGTTCGAGTACGAGGCAGACCTGTCGGCCCTGTCAGACGCCCAGCGGGAGGTGTACGAGGCGATCGAGCAGGACGGCTATGGGATGCGGGAGTACGCCCGCAAGACCGGCCGCTCACCGGGAACGGTTGGGAACCTCCTACGACGTGCTCGCCGCCGTCTCGACGGAGGTGAGGCGACGTGACGGAGTTCGTCCGTGCGTCGCGGCTGTACGACGTAGAGGCGGGCGAGCGCGTTCGTTGGGACTGGGGCGGTCAGCAACCGGTCGCAGAAAGCGAGGCGCGGGTCCAGCGCGCCGTCGCCGAATTGGAACGCGAGGGGTGAGCGAAGTGCAAACCGTCCGACTCGCCCCACACGAGTTTAACGCGAACCTGTTGTTTAACGATAACGGCCTTGCGCCGTTTTTCGGACTCGACAGCGCGGTCAAGCAAGCCGATGGGTCCCGGCGCGAGGAGTTCCACGCCGACGGTGAGCAGTGGGTCGCCCGGCTGTCCTACCAAGAGAGTAACATCGTCCACCCCGGCAGTCAGACACCGCAGGGGACCGACTTCCGAATCGAAACGATTCGCGAGTACCGCATCAAAGTGATGCGCCACCCGTCGGAGGACTCGGTCGGCGAGCAGGATTTCACGGCCCACGTAGCACCCCGCTGGCCGGGGATGAAAGGCGAGAAAGACGACGGCACCCGCGTCGAGATTCCCGTCCCCGACGGGTTCGGAGAGGGAATCAACGTCCGGGTGAAAGGGTCGAACATCGCGTTCGACCGCTACCCGAAATTGCTCCGACGAGCGGCGGGAGTCCTGGGTATCGCGACGCGGTACTTCGAGGACCCGCACCCCTACTCGAACATTCAGGACGCCGAGCGCTACGCGCGGGTTCACACGGACGCCAGCGGGCCCGTCCACGCCCGGGATGGCCCGCTGGCCGCGATGGGGCACCTCTTGGAGAGCGACCGCTCAGGCTACCGCAAGGTCGTCCAGAACGACGACGACGAGCGCGGCCGGAACCTGCCTGGCTACTACCACACGGCGACGCTCGACGCCAGCCGCGTACGTGAGGCGTTCCCGGACCACGCCCTCCCGAAAGAGGTGAAACACTACTACGCCCGGGAAGCGGCGTCGATGCCGGATGACCACCCGCTGTCTCATCCGAAGGTCGGCGCGTCGCTCCAGGCGTCGCTGCTCGACGACGACGAGACAGTCCGGTGGCGGGACCTTGACCGACTCCGACGGGAGCTGGACCAGACGGTACTGTCGGTGCTGGCCGACGCCGGGCTGGACGTAGCGCCGAGCGATGGGCATGGGCCGTTCGTCGCGGATGCGTACTTCGAGCCCGCCGTCGACGAGAGCGGACCGGACCCTATCGGGCTGGACCTGACGCGGGTCGAACAGTCCCAGGAGAGCGTGGTCGTACGTCACCTTGCAGACGGGCTGTCCCCGGTGCAGTGGGAGGCGATGGAGACGCTGGTGACCGATGGGGGTCAGGTGGCCCCGGCAGACATCGCGGACGCGCACGGCCGCCACGTCGAGTCCGTCCGGCGGGCGCTGCGGGAGATGGACGATCTCGTCGAGCGCGAGTATGCGTCGGTGTCGTTGCGCTCGGAGTACGTTGCCGAAATGGTCCACGCGGCGGTCGACGAGGCGCGCGACAGCTTGGAACGCGCGGCGGAGGCGACGGCGAAGGCGATGGAAGCCGCCGAGCGCGGCCTGGACGAGACGATGAGCGCGTTCATCGCCTGGGCGGCCCGCCACGGTGTCGATGTAGACGATGCCCGCGACGCCCGCATGACGCTCCGATTCAACGGGACGGTCGCGAGCGACGTGGGTGAGTCCATCCGCGAGGGCTTCCGCGTGTGGAAGGACGCGGGGATGCCTGAGCAGCGCTACCGCGAGGCGCAAGTCCGGTTCGGTGACGGCTCGATCAGCGACGCCTGGCGGTTCCTGAACACCGGGTAGCAGCCCGCCCGAGTAGAGGCATCACTGTCGTTCGCCCCTGTTTTCCGGGTATTTTCCAATTAGATTTGTACTCTACAGCTGCGAGTCGGCAACCTCGGTTGTACTTTCCCGCGGTGGCGAGCGCCAGCTGGGCGTCGCCGGCGCGACGGAACCCTACCCGGGGGGTTTGGTTCCGTCTTAGGGGTGTGGCTAAGGCCACTTCTCTAAAATACACCGCACAGTATTTTCTTTGCAAGGTTTAACGGCGTAGTTCCCGAATTCTACCACACCAACAACGCTTTTCCTATCCCACAGCAAATACAGCACTAATGGCGGTGGTGCAGAAGTCCTCACAAGGAAGCGGTAGGACGAATCTGATGTGTCTACGACCAGCTCCGTCCTACCAGATAACGCTACGGTAGAACAGGTCTTCAAAACACTGGACACCGA
>NZ_JBLKNX010000021.1:0-88191 GCF_051414055.1 Halosimplex halobium | reverse complement strand
CGCCGGCCGGCGGTCCGGGGTCTCGTCCGGCGGTCGGCGATACCGGCCGGCGGTCGGGCCGGGCCGCCGGAACCGGGCCGGGCGGTCGGACCCGGACCGGTTGGCGTTGCAAGCCGCGGACTCACGCGGCTCGGCGACCGATCGGGGGTATGCGAGGGACCACGCGACGCGGCTTCGTGGCCGGGCTCGCCGGCGCGGGCGTAGCCGGAGCGGCGAGCGCGGCCGCGGCCGCGCAGGAGACCGAAACCGACGACGGCGGCGGGACCGCGGACGGCGGGGCGGCCGGCGGTGGCGGGGGCGGCCAGCCGGACTTCGACGGCTGGTTCGAGGGCGTCGGCAACTACACCGGCGAGGTCGTCGACCTGCGCGACGACTCGGACCCGGAGGTCCAGGTCGGGACCGAGGCCAACGGCGGGGCCTTCGGGTTCGGTCCGCCGGCGGTCCACGTCGAGAACGGCGCGACGCTCACCTGGACCTGGACCGGTGAGGGCTGTCCGCACAACGTCGTCGAGGACGAGGAGGTCTTCGACTCCGGGGAACCGGGCTGCGAGGGCGTCGGTCCCTTCGAGTACACCTTCGAGGAGGACGGCATCTACCCGTACGTCTGCGAGCCGCACGTCCAGCTGGGGATGAAGGGGGCGGTCGTCGTCGGGACCGACTACCCGACGGTCGACACCGGCGGTGGCGGCGGGGGCGGCCCCGGGATCCCGCAGGTGCCCGACGCGGCGCGGACGCTCGGCGTCGCCACCGGCGTCGCGATGGCCGCGACGCTCGGGCTGACGTACCTCTTCGTCAAGTACGGCGGCGACTACGGCGAGTTCGAGGAGGCATGACCGTCGATACCGGGCGTGGACAGCTCCGAGCGCCCGCTTGCGGGGTGTGCAACCGGGCCGGGGAACCCGCGGTGAGTTCGACGCCGTTCCGGTGGATTCACTACGGGCGGGTCCATACGGCCGGACATGAGCGACCAGAGCGCGGACGTGTCACGGCGGGCGTTCCTGCGCGCCGGTGCAGGCGCCACGGCAGTCGCGGCCGGTGCGGGCACCGCCGCGGCCCAGGAGGAAGGCGGCGGTGGCGGCAGCGTCAAGCCTGTCTGGCCCTCCTACGTGAGCGACGCGAACAACGGCAGCTACGAGGACTTGCGGGGCCAGTCGGAAGTGACCGTCCAGGTGGGCCCGGACGGGAACTTCTCGTTCGCACCGACGAAGATCTGGATCGAGTCGGGGACGACGATCGTCTTCGAGTTCGCCTCCCCCGGCCACAACGTCAAGCCGACCGAACAGCCCGACGGCGGCGGTCTCGACGGGACCGAGGGCGGCCAGTTCGCCACGATCGCACAGGGCGAGACCTACGAGGTCACGCTGGAGACCGGCGGCATGTACACGTACAACTGCGCCCCCCACGAGGGCCAGGGCATGAAAGGTGCCATCGCCGTCGGCGAAGACGTCGAGACCGAGGAGGTCGACACGGGCGGCGGCGGAGGCTCCCGGCCGGAGGTCCCGGCCGCGGCGAAGTCGCTGGGCATCGCCACCGGATTCGGGATGGCCGCGACGCTCGGGCTCGCCTACTTCTTCATCAAGTACGGCGGCGACTACGGCGAGTACGACGAGTAGACTGGGACAGTTCCGGCCGTTTCCCTCGGTTCACAGCGCGTCCGGGCGGGTGTGGACCGTCAGGTCGACCTCGCGGGGCTGGCCCTCGATGTCGGCGACGATCCGCTCGACGACTCGCTCGGCCTCCTTCTGGATCAGCGGCTTGACCTTCTCGACGACCCACGACAGCGAGACGAACCGCGGGAGGTCGATGCTGCCGGCGTTGACCGAGCCGGGGTCGTACTCGATGCGCAGCGAGACCCGGGAGGCCGCCTCGACCCCGTCGGGTGCCTCGTCGGCCGCCTCCTCGATGCGCCAGTGGCCGTCGGCGTCGATGTTCCTGATGACGCGCCAGTCGAGCTGTTCGGGCGGGTCGGCGTCGACTACCTCGGTGTGGGCGGTGTAGGTGAGCTTCCACCAGGAGAATCGGAGCGCGTAGCGCGTGCCGGGCGAACCGTCGCCGTCGCGACGGACTCGCTCGAGGTACTCGGAATAGTCGGCGTACCGCGGGAAGTCGACGATGAACTCGTAGGCCTCCGCGGGCGGCACGTGGATGACCGTGCTGACCTCGACTTCGTCCACACCCGCCCTGGGGCCCGCTGGTACTAATAGCCTCGCGACGCGGGCGCTTCGAACGGATCGCGCGGACGGCAGGGAACGGAAAACGGAGTCGGTCGCCGCTCAGGGTGCGGTCTCGGGGTCGACCTCGACGGTCGGGTCGACGGTGGCCGGGCCGTGGTCGTCGGGGTCGTCGTCGGTGCGCTCCCGGAGGTAGACGCCGAGGTAGCCGCCGACGGCGCCGGTCCCGGCGACGACCGCGGCGGTGACCGCGAGCGCGAACAGGGCGATCGCGACGAAGACGGCGGCCCCGAACGCCTCGCCGCCGACGACCGCGCCGAAGCTGAACACGCTGAACACCAGTACCAGTACCGCGAAGACGGGCACGGCGGCGATCAGTCCGGAGACCGCGCCGATCCTGGCGCCCTCCATCCGGGTACCCCGCTGGAGGTAGCCCGCGACGCCGCCACCCAGCACCGTCGCGAACGGGATCCACGACAGGACCACCATCACGACCGCGCCGATCAGCGCGTTCACCCAGAACTCCCCCTCGCGGCGCTCGACGAACGAGTTGGATCTCGTAGCCATGAGGAAGTATACGCTCGCTCACACGATAAGCCTATGTGCCAGATCGTTCCCATTGCGGGCTCTGAGGCCCGATGTTCTGTTTCCGGCCGCGCCGGCAGTCACCGCGTGACGGTCACGGGGACCGACGCCCTGTCGATGACACTCTTGGCGACGCTCCCGACCGCCCCCGGCGTCTCGGAGCGGCCGCGGTGACCGACGAAGACGGCGTCGACGCCGGCGTTCTCGGCGTACTCGGGTATCGCGGTCGCCGGTCGGCCGGTCAACAGCTGCGTCTCGATTGGGACGTCGTCGCCCTCGGCGGCGGCCGCGGCCGTCTCGACGGCGGCGTCGAGGATCCCCTCGGCGTGGTCGACGGCCGAGGCCTCGCCCGGCAGGACGATGTCCCCGTCGACCAGTTTCGTCTCCGGCGTCAACACGTGGACGACCTCCAGATCCGCGTCCCGGACGCTCGCTTCCTCGGCGGCGTGTTCGACGGCCCGGTCGCTGACTGTCGACCCGTCGGTCGCGACGAGGTAGTGCATACCCGACCGTTCGCCGCCGAGGCTATAATCGCCTCCGGCCGTTCCCCCTCGCTGAGAACGGGAGCGCGGCCCCACACCACCGACCCGACGGACCCCGGTGAGGCCGGACAGACGCCCGGTTGCGGCCAGACGGACCCGCGCGCCGCCACCCCGACAGACCTATTATCGCGAGCGTGGACAGGGGCGGGTATGAGCGATAACGAGGAGTTCGGCGAGTTCGGTGGCCGACACGTTCCGGAACCGATGCAGGAGCCGCTGGCGCAACTGGCCGACGCCTTCGAGACGGTGGCACAGACCGAACAGTTCCGCGCGGAGTTCCGCGCGATCCTCGAGGAGTACGCGGGGCGGCCGACGCCGGTCTACCACGCGGAGAACCTCAGCGAGCGCTACGGCGCGGAGATCTACCTCAAGCGGGAGGACCTGCTCCACGGCGGCGCCCACAAGATCAACAACGCCGTCGGGCAGGCGCTGCTCGCGGAGAAGGCCGGCAAGTCGCGGCTCATCGCCGAGACCGGCGCCGGCCAGCACGGCACGGCGACGGCGATGGTCGGCGCGCTGTTCGACCTCGACACGGAGATCTACATGGGGAAGAAAGACGCCGAGCGCCAGCGGATGAACGTCTTCCGGATGCGGCTGATGGGCGCGGAGGTCAACGAGGTCGACCGCGAGGGCCAGGGCCTCTCGGAGGCGGTCGACGCCGCCCTGGAGGACTTCGTCGAGAACATCGACGACACCCACTACCTCGTCGGCTCCGTGGTGGGGCCGGACCCGTTCCCGCGGATGGTCCGTGAGTTCCAGTCGGTCATCGGCCGCGAGGCCCGCGAGCAGTTCCTGGACCGGGTCGGCGAACTCCCGGACGCCGCGGTCGCGTGTGTCGGCGGCGGCTCGAACGCCATCGGCCTCTTCCACGCGTTCCGCGACGAGGACGTTGCCTTCTACGGCGGCGAGGGCGGCGGGGAGGGTGCGGATTCGGGCCGCCACGCCGCGCCGCTGGACGACGGCCGCGAGGACGTGCTCCACGGGATGAAGACCCGCGTCATCGACGACGACACCGAGGTCCACTCCGTCTCGGCGGGGCTCGACTACCCGGGCGTCGGCCCCGAACACGCCATGTTCCGCGAGATGGGGCGCGCCGAGTACCGGGCGATCCCCGACGACGAGGCGCTGGAAGCCTTCCGCGCGCTCAGCGAGGAGGAGGGGATCATCCCGGCGCTGGAGACGGCCCACGGGCTGGCGATGGCAAAGCGGGTCGCCGAGGAGACCGACCACGAGACGATCCTCGTCAATCTCAGCGGGCGCGGCGACAAGGACATGGAGACCGCCGCCGAGCAGTTCGACCTGTCCTGACGGTTCGTCCGAGGGGTATCGCGGTCGCATCGCCGCTCTCCCTGCCGGTCGACGAGGTCGCGGAGCCGCGCTGCGAGAGTAGCCGCGGCCGCATCGCTTAACCGGACACCCGGGGAACCGACTCCCATGACCGACGAGGACGTGCTCGTGGTCGGCGGCGGGCTGGCCGGCCTGACGGCGGCGCTGTTCACGGCCCGCGCGGGCCTCGACACCCGGGTGGTCTCGACCGGCGAACCGATCCTCCGGCGCAACGCCCACCTGGAGAACTTCCCCGGCTTCCCCGCCGGCGTCAACCCGCGGCTGCTGCTCGACTCGACGCGCGAGCAGGCCAAGCGCAACGGGGTCCGGTTCACCGACGCCCGCGTCGAGCGGGTCGCGCCGCTCGACCCCGCCGACCCGTCGTATCCCGAGGACGGCGACCTCGGTCCGGCCGACGAGGTGGCCGGCTTCACCGTCTCGCTGGCGGACGGCGACGCGCTCACGGCCACGTACGTCGTCGCGGCGTCGTGGTCGGATCCGTCGTACCTCGACGACCTCGACGTGTCGCTGGTCCAGCGCGGGTCCAAGCAGTTCGTCGGCGTCGACGACCTGGGACGGACGGAGGTCGAGGGACTCTACGCGGCGGGCCGCCTGGCGAAGCAGTACCACCAGGCGGTCGTCGCGGCCGGCCACGGCGCCCAGGTGGCGATCACGCTCGTCGAGGACTCCGACCGGCCCTTCTACCACGACTGGGTCGTCCCGGAGGGCTATTTCACCGGCCGCGACCGGGAGGTCCCGCCGGGCTGCGAGGAGATCGACGAGGCCGAGCGGCGCCGCCGCGAGGACGAGGCCCGCGCGGCGATCCGGGAGTCGGTCGCCGACCCCCACCCCGACGAGCCGACCATGCACCCGAGCGTCGCCGACGAGGAGTGACGGGATCGCGAACGGTGCGCGGAATCGGGGAAGCGAATATCGGCCGCTGTGACCCCACAGCGGCGCAAAGCCGCGATTTCGCGGTCGTGCGCGGCCGATGAACGAACGGAACACTGAATAGGTCCCTCCCGCCGACTATCCGATGGGTGTCAGAGGCATTCCCCCATCGGATCGGACACCCTCTCCCCCCTCTCTCGTCGCCCGGTTCGCCCAGCGGCGGGACTCGCGGACCGCGATCCGCCGCCGTTCGCGAGCGCGCGAGCCGGCCCTTATAAGTCGCGGCGCGGCCAAGGTGCGGGCGATGCTGGACGGCGTCAACGTCGCGCTGGGAGTCACCGGCTCGATCGCCGCGGTGAAGACGGTCGAACTCGCCCACGAGCTGCGCCGCCGCGGCGCCGCGGTCAGGGCGGTCACCACCGACGCCGCCGAGGGGATCGTCCACCCCTGGGCGCTGGAGTTCGCGACCGACAACGCCGTCGTCACCGAGATCACCGGGGCCGTCGAACACGTCGAGCTCTGCGGCCGCGAGGGGTGGGCCGACGTGCTGCTGGTCGCGCCGGCGACGGCCAACACCGTCGGCAAGATCGCGGCCGCGGTCGACGACACGCCGGTCACCACGTGCGCGACGACGGCGCTGGGTGCGGGCGTGCCGGTCGTCGTCGCGCCCGCGATGCACGAGCCGATGTACGACCACCCGGGCGTGCTGGCGGCCATCGACCGCGTCGAGTCGTGGGGGGTCGCGTTCGTCGACCCGCGCGTCGAGGAGGGCAAGGCCAAGATCGCCACGGAGGACGCCATCGCGCTGGCGACCGCCCGCGCGGCGACGCCCGACCCGCTCGCGGGCCGGCACGTCGTCGTCACCAGCGGCGCCACCACGGAGTCGGTCGACCCGATCCGCACGCTCTCGAACCGCGCGTCGGGCAAGACCGGCCGCGCCGTCGCCCGGGCCTGCTACGTCCGCGGCGCCGACGTGACCCTCGTCCACGACGGCGACGACCGCCCGTACGCCGCCGTCGAACCCGTCGAGTCGGCCGCGGAGATGGTGGCGGCGACCCGGGAGGCGGTCGCCGACGCCGACGCGCTCGTCTCGGCGGCTGCCATCTCGGACTACACCGTCGAGCGCCGGGACTCGAAGATCCGCTCGGGCGCCGAGTCGCTGACGCTCGAACTCGAACCGACGCCGAAGCTCGTCGACGCCGTCCGCGACGACCACCCCGACCTCCCCATCGTCGGGTTCAAGGCCGAGACCGGCGGCGACGACGACGCCGTCGTCGCGCAGGCCCGCGAGCTGCTGGAGCGGGCGGGGATGGCCTTCGTCGTCGGCAACGACGCGAGCGTGATGGCCGCCGACCGCACCCGGGCGCTGCTCGTCCGGCCCGACGACGTGACCGAGTTCGAGGGCGAGAAGGCCGCCCTCGGCGCGCGGATCGCCGACGAACTCGCCGCGGAACTGGACTGAGGGGTTCGTTCCCCATCCGGTCCAGTGCTTTTCAGTCTCCGTCGGCCGCGCCGGCCGTCGACGTGTTCCCCACAGGCAGGAGATCCGCGGCGAGTTCGGAGAGTTCGGTGGTCTGAACCACCCGGACGGCGGCGAGGCCGACGAGGACGGCGTTGCCCCACAGGCCGGGCTGGAGGAGCAGGTAGACGGGTCGCAGCGCCTCGAAGGCGGGGACGGCGTTCGGAAGGGTGACGACCAGAAAGCGCAGCCCGTAGGCGTGGGCGTGCAACAGGAGCACGCCCAGCAGGACGAGTTCGGGGTAGCCATCCCGGTCGAGTTCGCCCGCGAGGAGGACGACGGCGGCGGGCAGCAGGGCGACGAAGTAGTAGGTGTAGGTCTGCGGCGTGACGAGCGGGAACGCGGCGACGCCGAGCGCGAAGACGGTCCGGCGCGCGCGCGGCGGCGCGAGGGCGGCGAGGCCGGCGATCCCGGCGGAGGCGACGACCCGGAGCGCCTGCGCGGCGAGGACCCACGCCAGCGGCTTGTAGTACGGCGCGAGCCACAGCGTCGGCGAGCGGGCGCCGTCGCCCCCCTGGGAGACGCCCCAGCGGAGCACGTCGAGGTAGGTCAGGTGCGCGCCGATCCCGAAAAACCGGACCGAGAGCCAGGCGACCGGCGGGACCACGAGGAGGGCGCCGACCAGCCGCCGCCGGTCGTGGAGGAGGTGCCCGCCGACGGGCGCGTAGGCGAACTTGACGACCCCGACGACGGCGGTGGCGGCGCCGGCGAGCAGCGCGAGCGGACGGTCCCACAGGCCGGCGTCGGTGGGTTCGTCCGTCGGGCGCCGCGAGCGGCCGTCCCGGACCAGCGCGGCCCCGGCGACGGCGAGCAGCCCGCCCATGAACAGCGCCGCCTGGCCGAGTTTCGCGGTCAGGAGAGCGGGGTGGAACCCCGCGATCAGCCAGGCCAGTCCGAGTCGCTCGGACCACCGGAGGTCGTAGCCCAGCGCCGCGACAAGCGCCTGGAGGCCGGTCCACAGGAAGATGCCACTCGCGAGCAGCCAGGCTATCGCCCCGTCGCGGAAGGCCAGCAGGGCCTCGAACGGCCAGAACAGCAGGACCACCACGGGCGGGTAGAGGTACGTCCCCCAGAACCCGCCGTCGTCGGTCCGCCGGTAGAGCGGCTCGCCGGCCCCCCAGCGGTCGACGGCGCCGGTGTAGGCGCCGAAGTCGCCGAACCGGAAATTCGACGCGAACTCGGTGGTCGCCCGGAGCCACCAGTCGACCGCGGGGTAGGCCAGCAGCGACGCCAGCAGGAGGGCGGCGAAAGCGACCAGCGCCGGGCGCTCGCGGCGGCGCGCCCACAGCCGCTGCAGCAGGGACATACTCGCCGGTACTGTCGTCCAGTATGAGTGTCTTCCCTGCTATCAAACGCCTCTTTGAACCTCCGCAATCGGGCGATCTCGGCGGTGGCAAGCGGCAGTCCGTTCGGGGGTCAGCCCGCGGTCAGGGCTCGGCGACGACGACCAGCCGCGTCGACTCCCGTTCGAGGGGGTCGCCGTCGAGGTCGGCGTACAGCGAGACCGACCCGAAGCCGGCGTCGCGACACAGCGCCGCGAGTTCGGCGGGCGCGTACAGCCGCACGTCGTAGACCATCTCGCCCTCGTAGTCGTACCCGTCGTCGGTCTCGACGAACACGCGCCTGGTCGTCTCCATCCGCGCCGTTTCGGGGTCGTACTCGGCTGATTCGACGACGAGGGCGTCGTCGTCCTCGGGGACGGCGGCGGGCCGGAAGTCGGCCAGCACGCCCTCGCGGTTGACGAGTTCGAGGACGAGCGCCCCGCCCTCGGCAGTGCGCTCCGCCATGCCGGTCAGGATCTCGCGGTTCGTCGCCTCGTCGTAGTAGCCGAAGGAGGTCCAGAGGTTGACCAGGAGGTCGTACTCGTCCGTTCGCTCGCCGAGGTCGCGCATGTCTGCGCGTTCGAGGGTCACCGTCTCGTCGAGGCCGCGTTCGGCGACCCGCTCGCGCGCCCGGCCGAGGTACGACTCGGAGATGTCGATCCCATGGACAGGGACGCCGCGGTCGCCGAGTTCGACCGCGTGGCGGCCGATGCCGCAGGCCACGTCCAGCGCCGACGCCGGTTCGATCCCGTGCTCGGCCAGCAGTGCGAGCAGGGCCTCGGTCTCCTCGGCGGCGTCGTCGACGCGGTCCTCCAGGTGCCGGCGGAACACGTCGGGGTTCTCGCGGTAGACCGATTCGGTCCAGTGAGTCATACCGGCGGGTCGACGGCCGGTGTGAAAAGCGACGCGGCGGTGTGCGAGCCTGTGACGGGGCCGGGAAGACGGGCGGTCACTTCGGTCGGGCGGTCCCGAGCAGGGACGGGACCGGGGGTCAGACGATCAGGACGAAGAGGACGGCGATGGCGACCAGCGCCACGAGCACGACACTGGTGCCGATGCCCGCCCGCAGGGAGTCGGGCGCCTCGCCGGTCGACCCCGCGATGGCCTCCCGCGGTTGCGTGGTCACGGCGACCGAGCGCTGGGCGAGGCCGACGACGGCGCGGTCGGCCGCGGCGTACAGCTCCGTGACGCCGACGACGAGCGCGCGGGTGCCGTACAGCGCCGCGGGGTTGTACAGGCTGTCGATGTCGGGGACCCGGCCCACCTTCGACAGCGGCTTCTTGATGAGGACGAACCCGACGAGGCCGATCGCGGCCAGCGCGACGCCCTCGACGACGTGGCCGACCGTGTAGGTCTCGTAGACGTGGCCGACGGCCGCGTCGCTGGTCACGTCGAAGGGGAGGATCGCGAACAGCGCGCCGTCGAAGAGCCCGTAGAAGACACAGAGCGCGGCGACGGTGACCATCGCCACGGTCTGGCCCCGGTTTGCGTCGGGGACGCTGCCGTCGTACTCGCCGTGGAGGAACGCGTAGTAGCCGAACTTGATAAAGGAGAGGAAGGTGCCGACGCCACCGATCAGGAGGAGCAGTTCCAGCGTGTGGAAGTCGCCGACCGCGAGCGGGCCCGCCGGGAACTCGTAGTGGCTCGCGGAGATGACGATCCCCTTGCTGACGAAGCCGTTGAACCCGGGGAAGCCGGCGATCGACAGCGCCGCGACGGCGAACGAGACGGCGGTGATCGGCATCTCGCGGCCGAGTCCGCCGAGTTTCTTCAGGCTCTCCTTGCCGGTCCGGTAGATCACGACCCCGGCGGTCATGAAGAGCAGTCCCTTGTAGAGGATGTGGTTGAACACGTGGGCCATCGCGCCGGCCTGGCCGAGCGCGGTACCGATGCCGACGCCGGCGACCATGTAGCCGACCTGCGACTGGATGTGATAGGACAGCAGGCGGCGCATGTCGTTCTGGAACAGTGCGAAGGTCGCGCCGAAGACGGCCATGATACCGCCCATGTAGGCGACCGCGACGTGGCCCTCCGGGAACGCGCGGTACATGCCGTAGACGCCGGTCTTCGTGGTGAACACGCAGAGGAAGACGCTGGCGGCGACGTGCGGGCGCGGGTAGGTGTCGGGCAGCCAGGCGTGCAGGCCGACGAACCCGACGTTGACGCCGATGCCGACCGCCGCGAGCAGGGGCGCGACCTCCCCGGCCATGCCGCCCTCGGCGGCCGAGAAGAGGAAGGATCCGACTTCGACGTAGTGCCAGATCACGGCCCCGAGCAGGAGCGTCCCGCCGACGCCGTGCAGCAGCGCGTAGCGGAAGCCCGCGCGGACCGCCCGGCCGCCGTAGTGCCAGACCAGCAGCGTGCTGGTCACGGCCATCAGCTCCCAGAAGAAGATCAGCGACAGCCAGTCGCCGCCGAAGACGGCGCCGAGGCTGGCGGCGACGTAGCTCAGCGCGAAGGCGGTCTGGAGCGAGTCGGCCTCGCTGTAGTAGGAGTAGACCACCGCCGCGGCGGCGATGAACCCGAAGATCAGGCCCATCAGCGTCGAGAACTCGTCGACGTTGTACAGCACCGCCCGGAAGCCGAACAGCGACACCTCCCAGTGGGTCCCCGCGTCGGTCAGCCAGACGTAGGGGACGACCGCGGCCGACGCGAGGGCGCCCAGCGCGTGGCCGAGCTTCCGGCCGAGGAACGGCAACAGCAGCGCCGCGACGGCGACGGGGAGGAACGGCGGGACGAGGGGGTCGACCATCAGACGCTCACCCCCGTCACGCCGGAGACGACGAGCCTGACGATCCGCAGGAAGACAGCCGCGTCGGGGACGATTCCGAGGACGACGGAGCCGGTCGCGGCGAACAGGATGGGCCCGAGCATCAGCCAGGTCGACTCCTCGCCGGTCCACCGGCGGTGCTCCCACGCGAGGCTGTCGTCGGGGCCGTGTTCCGGCTGGATCTGGGCCGCGGCCTCGGCGTCGTCGAGCGGCCCCTGGCCCTCGTGGTCGTCGGCGTAGCCGTGGTCGTCGGCGTGGCCGTGGTCGTGGTCGTCGGCAGGACCGTCCGACTCCTCGTCGGGGCCGTCGTCAGCCGGCTCGCCGTCGGGGTCGTCGTCCGGCTTCCCGCCGTCGGCGGCCACGTCGGGCTCGCCGAAGCGGCCCCCGAGGACGGCCTCGACGAGGGGTTTGGGGTCCTGTTCGCCGGGCGACTCGAAGAAGGCGGCGTAGACGACCGGCCAGAAGTACGCGATGTTGAGCACGCCCGAGACGAGCAGCGCGAGCGTGAATACCACGTCGCCGGCCGAGACCGTCCCGATGAGCAGGAAGTACTTGCTGACGAACCCGGCGACCAGCGGGATGCCGGCCATCCCCAGGGCGGCGACGCCGAAGGCCGTCATCGTCAGCGGCATCCGCTTTCCGATGCCCGCCATGTTGCTGATGTCGTCGGTGTGGGTCTCGACGTGGATCGCCCCCGCGCAGAAGAACAGGGTGAGCTTCATGAACGCGTGGGCGGGGATGTGCAGGAGGCCGCCGACCAGCGACATCGGGTGCAACACCGCCAGCCCGAGGACGATGTACGACAGCTGGCTCACCGTCGAGTAGGCCAGCCGGCGCTTGAGGTTGTCCTGGCGCAGCGCGATCACGCTGGAGGTGACGAGCGTGAACGCGGCGATGGCCGCCAGAATCGTCCCCACGCCGAGCTCGGCCATCAGGTCCGGCCCGAACACGTCGAGCACGACGCGCGCGATGCCGAACACGCCGGACTTGACGACGGCGACCGCGTGCAACAGGCCGGAGACGGGCGTCGGCGCGACCATCGCGTCGGGCAGCCACGAGTGGATCGGCATGAGCGCGGCCTTGACGCCGAAGCCGGTGATCAGCAGGGCGAAGGCGGCGCGGGCGACGAGCGGGTCGGCCGTCGCCAGGTCGGCGATCCCGCCGGCGGCGAAGGCGGTCGTGCCGGTGACCCAGTAGACCAGCACCGCGCCCGCGAGGACGGCGACGCCGCCGCCGAAGGTGTAGGTGAGGTACTTCCGACCGGCCGCGCGGGCCTCGTCGGTCTCGTCGTGGGCGACCAGCGGGTAGGTCGCGACCGTCAGCAGCTCGTAGAAGACGAACAGCACGAGCAGGTTACCGGCGAAGGCGATGCCGATCGCCGACGCGAGGCTGCCGGCGAACGCCGCGAAGTAGCGCGTCTGGCTGTGTTCGTCGAGCCCGCGCATGTAGCCCATGCTGTAGAAGCTGGTCACGAGCCACAGCAGGCTCGCCAGCAGGGCGAAGAGGATCCCCAGCGAGTCCGCGCGGAGGACGAACTGGACCCCGGGGACGAACGTGCCGAAATCGGTGACGTAGGTGTCGCCGGCGAGCACGCCCGGCACCATGCTGGCGACGATCCCCAGCTTGGCGAGCGCCGCCAGCACCGTCCAGGCCTCGCGGAGGTTGGGCCGCCCGCGCGAGGCGAGGATCGGGACGATGGCGACTGCCGATACGAGCACTGCGGCGACCGGTCTGAGCGATGTGAGTTCCGTCATGACAGGAGCCGTTCGATGGTCGGTTCGAGGAGCTGTCCGTACTGGAACGCGGCGACGCCGAGGACGATAGCCAGGACGGCCGCGGCGACGACCGTCGCGCGCATCCCGAGGGAGACGCGCGCCCCGGCGAGCGCGTCACCGGTCGGGGACGAACCGGTCTCGTCACTCGGCTGTCCGGTGCCGTCGGTGGCGACGGCCGTCCGGGTCCCGCGCTCGGCGCCGGCCGGTTCGACGTTCGCGTCGGCCGCGGGCGCCTCGCGGAAGTACATCCGCTCGACGATCCGGGCGAAGTACGCGAGCGTGAGCAGCGTGCTCGCGAAGATGACGACCGCGAGCGGCCAGGCCTCGGCCTCGACGGCGCCCAGGGCGACGTACCACTTGCCGACGAAGCCGACGGCGGGCGGGACGCCGACCATCGCGAGCGCGAGGACGCCGAACGCCCCCGCGCCGGCGGGCAGCCGCTCGGCCAGGCCCTCGTAGCCGTCGACCGTCCGGGCGCCCGTCTCGGTCGCGACCAGCCCGCTCGTCAGGAACAGGCCGCCCTTCATGATACCGTGACCGACGAGGTGGATCGCCGCGCCCGTCAGCGCGGTCCCGTTCGCGACGGCGATCGCCGCGAGGACGAGCCCGAACTGCGACACCGACGAGTAGGCGAGCATCCGCTTGATCTCGGTCTGGGTCACCGCGAGGACGCTCCCGGCGACGATGCTGACGACGGCCGCCGCGGCCAGCAGGGTCTGTGCGAAGCCGTTCGCGGCGAGGAAGTCGACGGTGAAGACGGTGAAGACGATCCGGATCAGCGCGTAGGCGGCGACCGTCGAGACCAGCGCCGAGATGAACGCGCTCACGGAGTCGGGCGCGCCGGCGTAGGCGGTCGGCTGCCAGGTGTGGACCGGGAAGACCGCCACCTTGACGAACAGGCCGACGACGAGCAGGCCGAACGCGGCCTGCACGAGCGGGTCCGTGTAACCCACCTCGGCTAGCTGGGCCGACAGGTCGGCCATGTTGAGCGTCCCGGTCGCGATGTAGGCGTAGCCGATCCCGAGCAGGAACAGCGACGCGCCGACGGTCCCGACGAGCAGGTACTTCAGCGCCGCCAGCGCCGAGCGGCCGCCTTCGCCGCTGGCGACCAGGGCGTAGGCGGTCAGCCCCGTGATCTCCAGGAAGACGTACATGTTGAACACGTCCCCGGTGATGCTCATGCCCGTCAGGCCGGCGACCAGCAGGAGGTAGGTCGCGTAGAACGGGTTCGACCGCGGACCCGCGGTCCGGGCGTACGCGAGGACGCCGACGGAGACGACCGCGACGAGCAGCGCCATCGAGGCCGACAGCCCGTCGACGACGAGTTCGATCCCGAAGGGGGCGGTGAACCCGCCGACGACGTAGCGGACCGGGTCGTCGCCGAACGCGCGGGTCGCCAGCGCTCCGACCGCGACGACCTGCCCGACCGCGGCGAGGACGGTGATCGGCCAGCCGGTCCGCGGGCGGACGAGCCCGGCGAGCAGCACCGCGACCGACCCCAGGATCGGGAGCGCGACGACGAGGGCGGGCAGGTCACTCATCGTGGCTCACCCGCCTGATGGCGTCCTCGTCGAGCGTGCCGTACGCCTCGTAGACGCGGACGACGAGCCCGAGCGCGACCGCCGTGAGGCTCACCCCGACGACGATGGCCGTGAGGATGAGGACGTGGGGGAGCGGGCTCACGCGCGGCGCGGGCGCGGTGAGCAGCGGCGGGCTCGCGCCGGTCACGAACGCCGACGTGATGAAAAACAGGAAGATGCCGGTCTGGAAGACGTTCATCCCGATCACCTTCTTTACGACGTTGCGGTTGCCGATCAGCATGTACGTCCCGACGCCCAGCAGCAGGAACGAGACGACGTAGTAGAGGCGGTCGGCGAGGAGGTCTATCATGCGAGATCACTCCCGTCGTCGGCCACTCCCGCGGCGATGACGAAAAAGAGGCCGGTTACGATCCCGGAGACGACCAGCCCGATCGCCAGCTCGACGAGCTCGATGCCGTACTTGGTGGCGTGGTAGATGCCGTAGACCTCGTACTCCAGGAAGTCCCCGCCGAGCGCGACCGACCCGAGCCCGATCAGGAGGAAGGCGAGCACGCCGAGCCCGACGAGCGCGACCGCGAGGCGCGGGCCGACCCACTCGCGGGTCGTCTCGATGCCGAAGGCGATCCCGAGCATGAGCACGACCGTCCCGACGATGACGCCGCCCTGGAACCCGCCGCCGGAGGAGTCGGCGCCGTGGAACATCACGAACAGCCCGAGCGTGAAGACGAACGGCGTGATCACCCGAACGGTGGTCATGATGATCGGGCTCTCGACGTAGAGCCCCTCCCCGCTCTCGGCCGGGGACTCGGTCCCGAGCGTGGTCTCCTCGGCGTCGCTCATCCGAGCACCTCCCTGTCGAGGACGACCAGCAGGCCGATCCCCGCCGAGTAGACGACGACCGCTTCGCCGAGCGTGTCGAACCCTCGGTAGGCCGCGAGCACGGCCGTCACCGCGTTCTGCACCTGGGTCTCCTCGTAGGCGTTGTCGAGGTAGTACTCGGTCACGTTGTCGGTCGCGACCGCGGAGTCGGCCGACCCGACCGCCGGGAGCGCGACGAGCGTCGTCGACAGGGCCGCGACGAGCGCGACCGAGACGGCCAGCGCCCGGAGGTCCACCGACTCCAGGACCTCGTCGTCGGACGGCCGGACGGTCTTCGCGATGGTCAGAAGCAGGAGGATCGTCATGATCCCGGCGCCGACCGCGGCCTCCGTGAGGCCAACGTCGGGCGCCCGCAGGAACACCCAGATGACTGCGATGCCGAGGCTGTACGCCCCGAAGGCGATGATCGACCCGAGCACGTCACGGAGCATGGCCGTCGCGACGGCACAGCCCAGCACGAAGACCACGAGTCCGACCTCGAGCAGCCCGGTCATTGTCCGTCGTCCTCCTCCGTCCACGGTTCGATCCCCTGTTCGGCGGCCGCCCGCGTGATCGCGTGGGCGGCGGTCGGGTTCGTGATGAACATGAATACGAGCAGGAGCACCGCCTTCACCGTCGACATGGTCGTGCCGAAGGAGACCGCGACCGCCGAGAGCGTCAGCACGGCGCCGAGCGTCTCGCTCTTGGAGGTGCTGTGGGCGCGGGTGTACAGGTCCGGCAGCCGCACCAGCCCGACGGCGGCGACCAGCGCGAAGAACACGCCGCCGGCGGCCAGGACCAGCACCGCGATCTCGCGGGGCGTCATCAGAGCACCCCCCCGCGCTCGACGGTGAACTTCGAGATGGCGATGCTCAGCAGGAAGTTCAGCAGCGCGTACACCAGCGCGATGTCGAGCGCGCCGGGTTCGCCGATCGCGGCCGCCAGCAGCGCGATGACGATGACGACGTTCGACCCGATGACGTTGACCGCGATGACGCGGTCGGGCATCGTGGGCCCGTCGACGATCCGGTAGAGCGCGACCAGCGACGTGAGGACGAACGCGGCGGCGGCCCCCAGCAGGACGTTCTCGACGAGGGTCACGACTCCTCACCCTCCTCCGTCGAGCGCTCCCGCGGCGATGGGATGCGCGCGCCGGCCCGCCCGTAGAAGACGAACCGGACCGCCCGCTCCAGCGACCCGCCGAACAGGTCCTCGCGGGCGTCCCGCGTCAGCGTGTGGACGGTGAAGTGCCGGCGCGACACGTCGACGGTCAGCGTCCCCGGCGTGAGCGTGATGCTGTTGGCCAGCGTCGTGACCGACAGCGGCGACCACACCGCGGCGTCGAACTCGACCATCTTCGGGTCGATCGGCAGCGACGGGTGGAGCACGACGTAGGCGATACTGAGGTTCGCCAGGGCGATCTCCCAGAGCAGATACGGTACGTACAGCAACAACCGCGCGAGCCGCTGGACCGTCCGGACGGGCTCGACCGGCGCGGTCAGCGAGACGCCCCACAGCGCGACCGCGACGATCCCGGCCGAGATAGCGCCCGTGACGAGCTCGAACGTCACTACCGACCCGGCCAGCAGCAGATAGAAGAGGAAGGAGACCCCGAACAGCGCGAAGAACTGCGCGACAGTCCCGCGTTTGACCAGCAGCGGGCTCCGCCGCTGGCGCTGGACCGGCGCCTCCTCGACGTCGAGGCCGGCCCGGCGCACCTCGCCCTCCAGCGGCGGGAGCAGCGGCGTCGTCCCCAGGGGGTTGAACTCCGGGTCGAACACCGCGCGGTCGAGGTCGTGGCCGTCCGCGTAGCTGGTCAGCACCTCGGCGTAGTCGCCCGGGCTGAACAGGTACTCGCCGGTCCCGACGAGGTCGGTCTCGACCGCCACCGTCCCGGCGTCGTCGCCCAGGTCCTCCTCCGCCCAGACGGTCACCTTCTCCAGGA
Organism: Halosimplex halobium; assembly: GCF_051414055.1. Classification (NCBI taxonomy): domain Archaea; kingdom Methanobacteriati; phylum Methanobacteriota; class Halobacteria; order Halobacteriales; family Haloarculaceae; genus Halosimplex; species Halosimplex halobium. Next base: position 70,946 of record NZ_JBLKNX010000021.1, on the reverse strand, counting down.
GCTCGCGGGCCCGTTCGGTCTCGCGGGAGTCCTCGCCGATGGTCAGCCGCTCGGAGACCGGGTAGACGAAGTGGACCGCGGCGCGGTCGCCCGTCGCGTCGGCGGCGTCGAGCGCCTCCCCCACCGCGTACGCGACGGTGTTCCGGAGCGTCGGCGACTCCGAGACCGGCACGAGCAGGCGGGCTCCGCTCACTGGGCCGACCCTCCCGGCTGGACCGGCGCCGTTCGGACGAAGATAGCTGGCATCAATCGTTCGGTTGGTTCTTATCCGGAACTCGTTAAAGGATTTCTTTCTCCCCCGACAGCGCGTCGATCTGTCCGGTCTCCGTCCGGGCGCCGCCGGTTCGCCCGACCATCGATCGCCCGATCACCGATCGTCCGTACGGGGGTCTCGGCGAACTGTCGGTCCGTCGGCAACCCGGCCCACTGTCGACCGGTCGCCGGCCAGTCCGACCGCCCGCCGCCGCGACGGCGTCGGATCTCCGGGCACCGGTCCGGTCTGTCCGCCGCCAGAATCAGTTTTCGATACGCGGATAGCCAGGGTTGAATTTACGATTTTGATAATACGGTAGTGAGGCTTATGTGTCGTGCTGGGAGAGTCACAGGTGACACGCACCGAACGCCGCCGGGACCGTCGAGGATGGCTCGGTCCGGCCGGCGACCTCGCGAGGGACCCCCCCACGCATCGGGCGTGACGACAACCCATGAAACTCAACCAACTACTCAACGACGACGACGCGGTGTCGCCGGTCATCGGCGTCATCCTGATGGTAGCGATCACGGTCATTCTGGCGGCCGTCATCGCGACCTTCGTCCTCGGACTCGGCGACCAGGTCAGCAACACCTCCCCCCAGGCATCGTTCAGCTTCGAGTGGAACGGCGCCAGCGGCGAGGAAGCGACGCTGCGCGTCACGCACGACGGCGGCGAGACGATCCAGGCACAGAACCTCTACCTCCGCGGTTCGGAGGGGAGCGCTGGACCCGACCCGGCAACTCCGGCACTCGGACAGAGCTGGAACGAGTACAGCTCGGCCGGCCCGACCTCCGAGGTCCAGGCGGGAATGACCGCGAGCATCGATAACATCGGCTCGGACGGCGAGATCAGCCTGGTCTGGCAGAGCTCGACCGGCGAGAGCTCCACCACGCTGAAGGAGTGGACCGGCCCCACGGCCTGACCGACGCGCCTCGATACCCGGGGCCGTCCGACGGCCCTCTTTTCCCTTCTCGATTCTGAACCCGGGACAGAAGTATCGTTCGTGAGAACTTCGAACGGACCGACGCGGTCGCGACTGAGGCCGCGCGGCCACGCCCGACGGCTCCGAAACGCTCTTAGCACATGCCCATAGAATCACACATCATCGACGGGGCGGTAGATGGCCTCTCACGAGGACGGGTCTGACACATGAGCAACGAGACGAGACGGTTTTCGACCGGAGCGAACGGGAGCGAGGAGCTGTCGAAGGGGGAGATCTTCGACGTGTTGCAGAACCAGCGCCGCCGGTACGTTCTGGAGTATCTCAAGCGCTTCGAGGAGCCGGTGGGGTTGAGCGACCTGGCCACCCAGGTCGCCGCCTGGGAGTACCAGACGCCGGTCGAGGAGGTGACCAACGACCAGAAAAAGCGGGTGTACACGACTCTCCAGCAGACGCACCTCGGCAAGATGGAGGAGGCCGGGATCGTCGAGTACGACACCGAGACCAACACGGTCGCGCGGACGCCCCACACCGAGGAGCTGACCGTGTACCTCGAGATCGTCCCCGGGTCGGAGTTCCCCTGGCGGGAGTTCTACCTCTCGCTCGGGTCGATCAGCTGTGCCGTGGTCGCCGCGCTGTGGACGGAGCTGTACCCGCTCACGCTGCTGACGCCGCTGGAGTGGGCGACGGTTATCGCCGCGACGTTCACCGTCGCCGCGGCCTACCACACCTACAGCGGCGCCGACATGCAGCTCGGCGACGACGAGTACGCCCCCGACGAGTTCGACCGGTGACCACCGACGGCCCGGTCGACCCTCGCCGGCCACGCCACCGATCGGGCCCGGCGTTTACGACGCCTTCGCACCTATTTTCCGAATTGATATCTGGAAGGGTCGCACTCAAGGCAGGTTTGAGCCGCCGATATCCGGTGAACGGTTGTCGGGGTTAACTACTGATACCGACAGAGGTGGCGACAGCATTCCCGGCTCGCGGCGGGCTCGCGCCGGCCGGACGGGGTGCAGGCACACATGAAATTCAAGCAACTATTCGCGGACGACGACGCGGTGTCGCCGGTCATCGGCGTCATCCTGATGGTGGCGATCACGGTTATCCTGGCCGCAGTCATCGCCTCGTTCGTCCTCGGACTGGGGAACCAGGCACAGCAGGGCGCACCGACTGCGACGATCGGGATGGATTACGAGGAGATCGAGGAGAACTCGGGGGGCTCGAACTGGGGCGCACTGGCCGTCTCGCACGACGGCGGTGACTCCGTCTCGAGTAACGAACTGTACATCCGCGGGAGCGGGTTCAACGGGACTGCCATAAGTGGCACTACGATCGATAGCGGGACCGATCTGGAAACCTTCGTCCGCAACAGCGGTGGCCCGCAGATCCACCACACCAGCGCAGGCGCCTGGAACGGCACGGCCAGCGGCGAGGACAGCGCCGTCGTCTCGGGCGACCGCGCCGGCGTCTACGTGAGTTCGGACTACGAGGTCAGCGTCGTCTACCAGGCCCAGGAGGGCGACACCTCCTCGACGCTCAACGAGCAGGAAGGCCCCGACGCCTGAGCGGCGTTCCCGCTTTCTTTCGTTTCGACGGTCGCCAGCCGCGGCCGTCGGCTTTATTTCGGTCGGGTGCAGTCATCCGCCAATGGATCGGGGCCGAGTCGCCGTCTACGCCGCCGCCGCGGTCATCGTCGCGGTGACCGTCCTCAGCGGCCCCGCCGTCGGCCTCGTCGACCTGACGACGCCGCGGTACGACATGTCGGGCCTCGGCGAGGGGTCGGCCGCCGTCGACGAGGTCGACCTCCCCTCGTCGGTCTCGCTCGACCGCGGCTATCAGTCCCAGTCGTACTACCTCACCGTCCCCGACGCGCGGGTCCGCTTCGCGACCGTCGAGGGCAAACCCACCGTCGCCTACGGCATCGACATCCCCGCGCTGGGCTACTCCCGGTCGACGACGCACTTCCTGCGCGACGGCGACGCCGGCTGGGCCTCGCTGTCGCTGCGCGAGGACACCTTCGCCGAGGACGCCGTCGACGCCGACCGCTACGAGGGGGAACTGTCGCTCGTCGTGCGCGACAGCGACGGGAAGTCAGTCGTCGCCAACCGGACGGTCCCGGTGGAGGTGCGCGAATGAGCACCGGACGCGCCCGGGCGCTCGTCCCGGCGGACGCCCGCGAGCGGGTGGCGGCGGCACGGACGCTGCTCGTCCGCGCACTCGTCGGCGACCGCCTCGGCCTCGTCGTCTTCCTCGGGACGCTGCTCGCCGTCGGGACGACCTGGCGGATCGGCGTCTTCATCAACGACAGCTACACGCTGGCGAACGCGCTGGTCGCGCTCGCCGACGGGAGCCTCGTCGTCGACGAGGCGGTCTACGGGTCGCTCGAAGCGCCCGGGATGCAGGTCCACGACGGGCGGCTCTACGGCCGCAACTACGGCCAGGTGGCGCTCGCCCTCCCGCTGCTGTGGGGCCTGCGGGCCGCGACGGCGGTCGCCGACCCGGGGCTCGTCTTCGCGACGGCGTGGTCGCTGCTCGCGCTCGCGTTCGCCGTCCAGGTCGCCCGTCTCGCCGGTCGGGAGTCGCTCCTCGGGACCGCGGGGGCCGCCCTCGCGCTCGCGGCGTTCGCCGGCAACGCCGCGCTGGCCGAACCGATCCCCGCACAGTTGCTGCCGCTCGCGGCGCTCCAGCTCGGGACCGTCCTCGCCGCGGCGCTCGTCGCGACCACCGTCTATCGACTCCTCGCGCGCGTCCACGACCGCCGGGTCGGCGTTGCCGCGGCCCTCGGCGCCGGGCTCGCGACGCCCGTCGCGTTCTGGGCGGCCATCCCGAAGCGCCACGTCACCGTCACGGCGCTCGTCGTGGGCGTCGTCTACGCGTTCTACCGGAGCCGTTCGGACGCCCGGACCACCGGCGCCGCCGACGCGCTGCTCTCGCCGACCGGGTTCCGCGCGCTGGCCTACGCCCTCGTCGGGCTCTGCACCTGGGTCCACGCGGGCGAGGCGTTCGTCGTCTTCCTCGCGCTGGTCGCCGTCGACCTGCCGACAGCGCCGTCGAACGACCGACGGACCCTCGCGGTCGTCGGGGCGGCGTTCGCCGCGTCGCTCGTCCCCTTCTTCGTGACGAACGCCGCCATCTCCGGGGACCCGCTCCGCCCGCCGCGGATGCTCTCGGAGTTCGGCGCCCCCACCGCCGACGCCACGTTCGGAGGCGGTAGTGGTGGGAGCGACGCCGGGGGTGGGACTGGCGACGGAGGCGCCGCGAGCGGCGGTGCCGCGCCGCTCCTGCCGGCTCCGGTCCGCGCGCTCGCCGCGACGGCCGGCGACCGGTTGGGGCTCCTCTTCGGCCCGTTCGTCGCCGGCGCGAAGGCGCTCGTCTCCGACCCCGAGTCGCTGTACCGGACGTTCGTCCGCGCCGGCTACGACGGCTACATCGGCCGCCACGACAACGACCAGGCGATCAACCTCTCGGTCCTCGAATCGGCGCCGCTGCTCGCGGGCGTCGCCGCGCTGGTCGCGACCGGCGGCCGCCGGGCGGCCGTCGCCGTTCGCCGCGACGCGGCCGAACCGCTCGGCGCCCGCGTTCGACGGACGGTCCGGACCGTCCGCACGGCTCCGACGACGGCCACCGACGCGTTCGTCGCCGTCCTCGCCGTGCTGTTCACGCTGGTCTACCTCCCGAGTCTCCCGCTGTTCGCGCAGGTGACCGTCCGGTACCTCCTGCCGGTGTACGTCCTGGCTGTCTACGCGCTGGCCCGCCAGCGATGGGCCCGCCGCGTCCTCGCCGAGCGCGGGCGGACGGTCCTGTGGAGCTACCTCGGCGGCGTCTGCCTGGGCGCGCAACTGCTGTTCGTCGTCGTCACGGTCGGCTCGTTCGGCCGCGGGGGCGCCTTCCAGCTCCACGCCGTCGTCGGGCTGGTCGTCGGCGCCGCCTTCGCCCTGTCGGCCGTCGGCAGCGCCCTCGACGAGCGGTTCGACGCCGCGACGGCCGCGGTCGGCGGGCTCGCCGCCGCGCTCGGGACGGACCTGGCGCTCTGCTCGGCGCTCGTGTACTTCCGGTACGGACCCCACGCCCTGCCGGTCGTCGACTGGCTCGCCGACCTGCTGGCGTCGGCGTAGCTAGTCAGGCTTTTGGCCCCCCGTGGTCATTCCCCGGGCATGAACCGCCTGAAGCAGTCGCTGCTCGACGCCCCGATCGTCGAAAAGGAGGGGTATCACTACTTCGTCCACCCGATCAGCGACGGCGTGCCGATGCTCCACCCCGAGCTGCTGCGGGAGATCGTCATCAAGATCATCCGCAAGGCCGAGCTGGAGAACGTCGACAAGATCGTCACCCCCGCCGCGATGGGCATCCACATCTCCACCGCCGTCTCCCTGATGACCGACATCCCCATCGTCGTCGTCCGCAAGCGCCAGTACGGGCTGGAGGGCGAGGTCGCGCTCTCGCAGGTCACCGGCTACTCCGAGTCGGAGATGTACGTCAACGACGTCTACGAGGGCGACCGCGTGCTCGTCCTCGACGACGTGCTCTCGACGGGCGGTACCCTCTCGGGCATCACCGGCGCCCTCGAGGAGATCGGCGCCGACATCGTCGACATCGTCTGCGTCATCAAGAAAGACGACGGCCCGAACAAGCTCGCCGACGCCGGCTACGAGGCCAAGACGCTCATCAACGTCGTCGTCGAGGACGGCGAGGTCGTCATCGTCGACGAACAGGGCGACGACTGACCCGGTAGCCGCTTCCCTTTTACGCGACTCCCGCCGCGACCGCGCCGAAGTACAGTCCCGCGAGGATCAGCGCCGCGCCCACTGCCTGCACGAGCCGCCGGATCCGGCCGTCTAACTCGTCGTCGCTGCCGTACTCGCCGCCCCGGTCGCCCGGGACGCGCCCAACCGTGTGCGCGCGGACGACGGCCTCCGGCACCGCGACCAGGACGGCGCCGAGGCCGACGCCGAGGACCGCGGCCAGCAGCGTGCGGTAGTCCATCTCAGCTCCGCAGCTTCTCGATGCGTTTCTCCATCGGCGGGTGGGTGGCGAACAGCCGCGCGAGCCCGCGCTCCTCGCCGAAGATACACAGCGCGTTGACCTGCTCGTCGATCGCCGAGTCGCTGGCGCGCTCGTTGCCGCGGCTGATCTTCTCCAGCGCGCGTGCGAGCGGTTCGCCGGAGCCGATGGCGCCGGCGGCGTCGCTGTCGGCGACGTACTCGCGGTACCGCGAGATGGCCATCACGAACAGCATGACGAGCATCTGGACGATCTGGCCGACGACGATGGCCAGGAAGAAGTCGGCGATCTCGTTGTCGCCGGTCAGCAGAACGACCCACTGGGCGACGATGGCGACGATGGAAGCGATCCCCTGGCCGAGGACCATCATCACCACGTCGCGGTTGGCGATGTGGGCCAGCTCGTGGGCGAGGACGCCCTCGACCTCGTCGGCGTCGAGCGTCGCGAGCAGCTCCCGCGAGACGACGACCGTCCCGGCGCCCTTCCGGCCGACGGCGAAGGCGTTGGGCACGCCCATCCGCGCGATCATGAGCCGGGGCTTGTCGATGCCCATCTCCTCGGAGAGTGCCTCGACCTGGCGGTGGATCTCCGGGTACTGCTCCTCGGGCATGTCTTCGGCCCCGACGCTGCGGATCGCGGCCCACTTGCCGACCTTGTACTGGACGCCCACGAACAGGACGCTGCCGACCAGTACCAGCCACAGCGGGACCGCGAACGCGCCCATCGCCACGACCGCGGCGACGGCGTAGAACGCGAACAGGATCGATCCCACGATCGCCATCCGCGCGGTGAGACTCGGGTGACGCATACGTGACGTGTCTGTGTCGCGACGACCTAAGTACTCTCCGTTTGTGGTCACTCAGCCGTGAAGTCGGTCACGGACCACGTGCGGGACTGTTGACGGGTCGCGATTGACAGCTCCCCGGTCGTTCGGCGACCGTCGCACGGTACCCGACGTTCGCCGTCTGACTGGACAGCCCCACCGACCACACGGAGTGTATTCGACGCGGTCGTCGCAGTCCATCCCCCGACCCAAGTGACAATTAACCGTGAATTCGAAATCGACTTCAACGAGCGGTAATACGCTCGACTATGAGACTCGGGTTGCTGATCCCCGGAGCAGCTCTGTCTCTCGCCGGCGTCGCCCTGACCGCCGAGTTCGACCTGATCGGCCCCCAGTTTCCGGACGCCCCCGTCGAGTGGGTCGGGTGGATCGTGCTTCTGCTGGGGTTGTTCCTGATGAGACTCGCGGCCGCCAGGGGATCGTGACGGTGCGAAGTGTTCGGCGATGAAACGCCCCGCGAAGAGCGCGTCGCAGAATGATCGCGGGAGGTAGATCGCCGCTCACGGTGGCGAACACGTACAAAGCGGTGCTCACCGTGTAGCTCGCGGCAGAATATAGCGGGAGGTAGATTTGAACTACCGATCTGCGGGTTATGAGCCCGCCGGAATCTCCTGGCTATCCCATCCCGCTACCTGTTCATATCCCCGACCGCCCATTAAGGGTTGTGATTCGTTCGCCGTCCGTGAATTAGTCCCGCGGTCACGCCTCGTGGACCTGCCAGGTGAACAGGCTCTCGAAGACGTAGTTGACGAACATCGCGACCCCGATGGCGATCGGGCTCGCCAGCAGGAACCACAGGTCCGTCTCGAAGACGACGACGGTCACGTCCAGCCGCTGGGTCAGGAACCAGTAGATGGCGAACTGGATGAGCGAGCCGCCCGAACGGACGAGGTGGGACTTGCCCAGCCGACGCAGGAACGCCCTCGCACCGGGCGCGCCCTCGTCGGCGAACGTCCAGTGTTCGTTGACGGTGAACATCACCAGGATCGCCGTCTCGATCCCGATCGCCTTGGCGACCAGCTCCGGGACGCCGAAACCGAGACCGAGCAGCGCGAGCATCGTGTTGTCGGCGACCGCACCGACCGCGCCGACGGAGACGAACTTGCCGAACCGCACGCCCGAGAGCAGGGCGTCCAGTCGCGACTCGTCGCCGCCTTCGAAGTCGGGCTCGCCGGTCCCGTCGACGTTCCCGTCAGTCATGCCTGTCCACCAGCGCCGTCGGCTCCTCGCGGGTCGCCGCGATGGCGTTGTGGACGCGGCTGTTCCGGATCTGTTTCGCCCGGTGGCGCGACGAGAGCAGCGCCCGGGCGAGTCGCAGCGACGTGCGGACCGGCGAGACGGTCGAGCCCGGCTTGTCCTCCCAGGTGAGCGGCACCTCGGTCACGTCGAGTTCCAGCGCGCCGGCCATCGCGACCAGCTCCACGTCCCAGGCGAACCCCGGCTCGTAGAGGTGCTGACGGACGGCCTCCCACGACTCGGCGGTGATGGCCTTGGCGCCGCACTGGTAGTCGTACAGGTCCGCGTCGAGCATCCGGCGGGCGAGCCAGGCGAAGCCGTCGCCGAGGAAGCGGCGGGCGAACGTCTGGTGGCTGGTGATCGTCGAGTCGGGGTGGCGCCGCGATCCGACCGCTACGTCCGCGCCGCCCTCGATGGCGGCGAGCACGTCGGCGAACTCGGCGGGGGCGGTCGAGCCGTCGGCGTCGACGAACCCGAGCACGTCGGTCTCCAGCGCCTCGAACCCGGCGGTGACGGCCGCGCCCTTGCCGCGGCGGTACGGCGAGACGTTGACGGTCGCCGGGAGGTCCGCCAGCGCGGCGACGACCCGCTCGTCGGCGTCGTCGAGTTCGATCCGGATCGCCTCGGGCGCGAGCGCCTCGTCGAGCGAGCGGACGTAGGCCGCGAGCCTGTCCACGTCGGGACGGAAGGCGGGGACCACCAGGCCGACGGACGCGCTCATTGTCTGCCGTGACCACCGCGGCGAGTAAAAACCGTTCGGAACGACCGACACGTCGGCGACCGTTCGGCGACGGCGGAGGTGCCAGCGCCGGGAGGTGAGCGACGGCAGGTCGACGCGCGGGCCGGCGGCAAGTCGACCCGCGGGTCGCCCTCCGGTCGGCGAGCCGCCGGGCGGTCGGGCGGTCCACAAGAGGTATAGGCCCCGGAGACGGCCACACTGGTAATGGAGTACGGTCTGGTGCTCTGGTGGCTCGTGGCCTACCTCGCCCTGCTGGCCGTGGGGATGCCGCTGGCGGGGCTGCTGTTCCCCCGTCTCGCCGATCGCGGGGCGGGCGTCGCGCTCCCGGTGGCGCTGGCCGTCCTGTGGATCGTCGCCTACCTCGTCGGCCACCTCTCGCTGACCGCCGGGCTGCTCGTCGGCCTCGCCGCGCTGGCGGCCGCCGCCGGCGCCGCCCTCTACCGCGCCAGTGAGTCGGAGACCCGCCCGACGTTCGACCGCCGTCGCTACGGGGAGGCCGCCGCCGTGTTCACCGTCGCGTTCCTGTTCATGATCGCCGTCCGCGCCGTCGACGCGGGCGTCCACCCGTTCCTCGGCGAGAAGTTCCTCGACTTCGGCATGCTGCAGTCGCTGCTGCGTGCCGACCGCCTCCCCCCGGAGGACATGTGGTTCGCCGGCCGCCCCGTCCAGTACTACTACGGCGGCCACCTGATCGCCGCGCTGCTGACGAAGATCACCGGCACCGAGCCCCGGTTCGCCTACAACCTCGCGCTCGCGGGCTTCTACGGCATGCTCGTCACCGCCGCCTACGGGCTCGCGGGCTCGGTCGCCGCGAGCCGCGGCGTCTCGCGAGTCCGGGCGGGCGCGTTCGGCGCCTTCTTCGTCGGGTTCGCGAGCAACGTCTCGACGCCCGTGTACTTCGTCGCGTGGCTGCTCCCCGACGGGATCGCCTCCTTCTTCGCCGGACTGTTCGGCACGAGTCTGGGCCGGGTCGCGAAGGAGGGCCCGACCGCGTTCAGGTACTGGGACGCCAGCCGCGTCATCGAGGGGACCATCAACGAGTTCCCGCTGTTCGCCTGGCTCAACGGGGACATGCACGCCCACATGATGTCGACGCCGTTCGTCCTGCTGGTCGCCGCCCTCCTGTTCAGCTACTACCGGACGCCCGAGACCGACCTGACCCGACGGCGACTGCTCGTGCTCGCCGTCGTGCCGCCGCTCGCGGGGTTGCTCGCCGTCGTCAACACGTGGTCGTTCCCGACCGCCGGCGGGCTGACCTTCCTCGCGCTCGCGCTCGCGCCCGCGGATCCGGTGACGTTGCTCCCGGGGTCGGTCGCCGACCGGATCCCCCGTGGCGAGGACTGGCAGCGGGAACTCGCCCGTCACGGGGTCGCACTCGGGGGCGCCGTCGCCGTCGTCGCCCTCGGGCTCGTCTGGTCGCTGCCGTTCTGGCTGGGCACCGCCAGCGGCCGGTCGATCGCCTTCCTGCCGGACCGCAGTTCGCTCGGCGGACTCCTCTTCGCCCACGGCGCGTTCGTGCTCCTGTTCGCGATCCACCTGTCGCGCCACGCCGTCCCGCAGATCGAACGGGAGCACGTCGGCGAAGCGGTCGTCATGCTCGCCGTCGCCGTGGTGGTCGCGTGGATCGGCGCGTCGGCCGCGGCGCTCGCCCTCTTCGGCCCGATGATCCTCGTCGCCTGGCTGCTCCTCCGGACGCAGGCCGACGCGGTCCACCGCGCCACCGCGCGGGCCTCCGGGGCCGCCCGCCGGGCCGTCACGGACGGCGGGACCGCGACTGCCGAGAGCGAGCCCGCCTCGACGCCCGCCGGGTCCGACACCGAAGCCGGAGTCGGGGAGCGGCTCCGCGACGTGGTCGGGTTCGAGACGCTCCTGATCGTCGCCGGCGCCGGCATCGTCGTCCTCGTCGAATTCCTCTACGTCAAGGAGCAGGCGGGGCCGGGGCGGATGAACACCGTGTTCAAGACCTACGCGGACGTGTGGGTCCTCTGGGCGGTCGCTGCCGGCGCGGTCCTCGCCCACCTCGTCGAGAACCACTCGCCGGGCCTGGCCATGTCCGGCGAGCAGTGGGCCGGGGCCTTTCGCGTGCTCGCGGTCGTCCTGGTCGTCTCGACCTCGCTGTACGGCGCCCTGGCCCTCGGCGGCCACTTCGGCGGCGACGGTTACTTCAGCCGCTACAACCACCCCGACGACCCCACCCTCGACGGGTTCACCTACATCAACGAGACTCACCCCGAAGAGTACGCCGCGATCCAGTGGTTCGAGGACCTGGAGGGCCAGCCCAACATCGCCTCGGCCCCCGGACAGGACATGTACCGCTGGACCAACCCGGTAGCGAGCCTCACCGGCGTCCCGACGCTGGCCGGGTGGGCCCACGAGGTCGGGTATCGGGGCGGCGAGGCCTACCGGGCGCGCGTCGACGACGTGAACACCATCTACACCGGCACCGCCGAGCAGCGGGCCTACTACCTCGACGTCTACGCGGTCGAGTACGTCTACGTCGGGTCCAACGAGCGGTCGGCCTACACGAGCGACGACCTGGCCGGCTTCGAGTCGATGAGCGGCGTCACCGTCGAGAAACAGTGGGACGGCGCGACCGTCTACCGCGTCGACCGGCAGGCCCTGGAGTACCCCGAGAAGAACGACTGACCCGAGTGGCCGACCCGACTGGCCAGAGGGACCCGAGTGACGGACTCGATTGACCGGCGCAACGGATCCGGGACCCGCGCGACCGCGGCGACTACCGCGAGTCGGCGTGGCGCCGCCGGTGGACGATCCCCTGGTTGTTCGCCGTGTTCTCGACGAACGACCGGAACGCCTCGCCGGTCTCGCTGTCCTCGTCGAGCACCATCGGTTCGCCGGCGTCACCGCCCTCGCGGACAGCCGGGTCCAGCGGGATCTCGCCGAGGAACGGCATCTGCGCCTCCTCGGCGAAGGCCTCGCCGCCGCCCTCGCCGAAGATGGCGTGTTCGCCGCCGCAGTCCGGACAGCGGAAGGAACTCATGTTCTCGACGATGCCCAGCACGGGCGTCTCGTGCTCGCCGAACATCTCCAGGCCCTTCCGGGCGTCGTCGATGGCGACCTCCTGCGGCGTCGTGACGATGACCGCGCCCGTGACGGGGACGCTCTGGAGGAGGGTCAACTGCGTGTCGCCGGTCCCCGGCGGGAGGTCGACGACCATGTAGTCCAGGCTCCCCCACTCCACGTCCTCCCACAGCTGGGTGAGCACCTTGTGGACCATCGGCCCCCGCCAGATGACGGGGTCGTCCTCGCCGACCAGGAAGTCCATGCTCATCAGCTTCATCCCGTACTGCTCGGGCGGGACGAGCGTCTCGTCGGGCGTCGCCTGGGGCTGCTGGTCGGCGTCGAGCATCCGCGGCACGTTCGGCCCGTACACGTCCGCGTCGAACAGCCCCACGCGGGCCCCCAGCTGCGCCAGCCCCGCCGCGAGGTTCACCGCGATGGTGCTCTTGCCGACGCCGCCCTTCCCCGAGGCGACCGCGATGACGTTCTCGACGCCCGGCAGCACCGACCCCTCGGCGACGAGCCCGCTGTCGACCTCCGCGTCCAGTTCGACCCGCCGGTCCAGGTCCGACAGCGCCTCCCTGACCCGGCCCGCGATATCAGTCTCGGTCGGGGAGTACGGCGCGCCCAGCGCCAGCGAGACGCGGACCTCCTCGTCGTCCAGTTCGACCGAGTTGACCAGTCCCAGCGAGACGATGTCGTCGCCCAGGTCCGGGTCCTCGACCGTCCCGAGCAGGTCGAGCACTTCGTCTTCGTCCATGGTTCGGATACCGGCGCTCCCGGCGAAAAGGGTTGTGGAGCGGCCGCTGCCCGACTGGATTCCGCCGCGAGCGGTCGTTCGGCCGATAGTGAAATAGACACTACCAGTGCTGCGAACATTTTTATGATAGCGGGAGAGCAATTTTCGGTGACCGAACGATGGGCTGCGAGCAGGGGATTTCGACGGTCGTGATGAGCGCCGTGTTGGTCGTCAGCGCGGCGTTCGCCGGTGGTCCGGTAGCTGGCGGAGCCGTCGCGGCGGCCGCGAGCGGGCCGGACGACGGGGGGAACAGGGCCCCGCTGGCGGACGCGGGGCTGGACCGGACCGTCAGCGCCAACGCGACGGTGTATCTCGACGCGACGGGGTCGCGCGACCCCGACGGCGAGATCGACAGCTACCGCTGGCGGCTGGAGGAACCCGACGGCAGCTACACGACGCCGTCGTGCGAGACCTGCGGGCGTACGCGGTTCGTCCCGCGCGAGACCGGGACGTACAACGCGACGGTCACGGTGACCGACGGTGACGGCGCCACCAGCACGGACACGCTCCGGGTCCACGTCGAGCCGTCGAACGGGCCGTCGGTGTCGATCAGCGGCCCGGACAGCGTGGTCGAGGGCGGCGTCGCGCAGTACACGGCGACCGTTTCGGCCGGAGCGAACGACCTCGCGGCGGTCGTCTGGCGGGCGGACGGACGGCGCGTCAACCGGACTTCGCTCGCGGGCGAGAGCGCGTCGGTCGACCGGCTTCACGCGTTCAGACACGACGGGACCGTCACGCTCCGGGTTACCGCCGTCGACCGGCTCGGCCGCCAGCGCACGGCGACGAAGAACGTCACCGTCACGGTCCCGAGTTCACCCGGTAGCGGCGGCGGTGGATCGGTCGGAGTCGGTTCCGGCAGCGGGTCTACCTCCGGCGGTGACTCGGGCGACGACGATGGGTCGGCGTGTTCGCGCTTCAACAGGGACGACGACCGCTACTGCGACAACGACCGGATGACGATCGACAGCAACGGCATCGTCATCTCCGACGCTGACAACGACGGCTCGGTCCAGTGGGCCCAGGTGAACGTAGACGAAGAGTTCGCCCAGAACAACGACGGGGTGTCCTACGACTCCGTGGACGACATGGTGACCTTCGAAAGCCAGGAAGCGTACAAAGAGGCGTTAGGTGTCGATACTGTGAGTGTCGATCCGGAATCTGAGGTGAATTCGAAAGATAGGCTGGTTTCTGCTACCAATCAATCCAGTAGGGTTTCTTCTGGTGGTGGGGGTGATGATAGTAGCGATCAGCCGACTATAACCAATGAGTCTGGTGAGAGCAAAGATTCCTCCCCATATCCGGATTCAGAGAATGAAAAATCAGATACAATGCCAGAAAGAGTGCGTGAGACGATAGAACAAAAAAGAAATTATTCAAAGCCAGACAATAATATTAACACCAGAACCGGTCGGGTTCCTTTCGGTCGGTACCCAATATAGCCAGGTCGAATCCAGAGATAATTGTACTTGATATGTCCAAGCTACACAATTTAAAATGGAAAAAATTAGTATCACTAGTGATTTTATTATTAATTATATGCGCAATTTTTCCGATGAGTGGTTCAGAATCCCAATTTTTGTTGGGTGGTAAAGAGACATTAAAAAATACAGAATCTGCGTCAAAGCCAGCTACTATCGAGAGTCCAAGAACTTCTACTACTACAATCAGGCAATTAACTGTGAGCACCGTACAAGAGCCCACTCCTGTAACACCTAGTACGCGGACATCCGTGCCGACGCCTACATCAACTCCGGAATTATCGTCAACTGCGACATCTTCAGTGCCAGGATCTCCAACAATGACCACTACCCCCACTGTAGTGTATGCTAATCAGGAGTACCATGAATTTGTAAGTGTGGTGGGTGGTGAAGCTGAAGCTGATGCAGAAGTTCCTATCAGGGTTCGTGGTTGGACGATTGGGGAGAATAATTCACTAGTTATGATTTTAGATCTGACCGCAAAATCCAAGAATGATCTAAAACGGGCTAAACAGGTGAATATACTGATCACCAGCGGATATGTACAAGCAGTGGCCCACCATGATACCGGGAAAATTGGTGGGGAAATGACGGATGGTCTACGTATACTCGAAATCAATAATACTGGCGCACCACCAAAGACAGTATATATAAATAACTCTTTAGCTCGGAAGTACTATACTGATCAGATCGATGTTATAGAATTCCAAGAACAGTACTGGGACACTAAGCGGAATATGACCTCAAAAGAAATCAAATTTGCCTATGATTTCATGCAGAGATCGGGGAATGTTACACTCCATAACGAGTCTGCTAACTGAGATCCTTAATTAGGGCATTACCGAATATCTCGGGCTTCTACTAAATTATATTTTAGCTAACATATATTTCTACCCAGGCCCGACACCCTGTCGATGACGCCACCCGACTTCGGTCCCGCGGACGAACCGCTCCACGAACTACCACACGACAACCTCCCGAACGCCGACCGGGCAGACCACGACGCGCCGACCTTCGACACGGGGACGACGATCGTCGCCGTCGCCGCCGCCGACGGCGTGGTAATGGCGGCCGACCAGCAGGCGAGTCTCGGGGGGAAGTTCACGACGAACAAGAACGCCGAGAAGGTCTCGCGGGTCCACCCGACCGCCGCGCTGGCGATCTCGGGGTCGGTCGGGCCGGCGCAGAACCTCGTCCGGTCGCTGCGGGCGGAGACGAGCCTCTACGAGTCCCGCCGGGACGAGCGGATGAGCATGCGGGCGCTCTCCCAGACTGCGGGCCACCTCGTTCGGGGGCTGCCGGTCGCACCGATCCTCGCAGGCGTGGACGGCGAGGGGAACCACGTCTACGAGCTGGACGGCGGCGGGAGCGTGATGGCGACCGACTACGCCGCGGGCGGGAGCGGGATGCAGGTCGCCTACGGCGTGCTCGAACGCCGGTTCGACCCCGGGGCGGAACTCGACGAGGCGACCGACGCGGCCGTCGCCACGGTCGAAGCGGCGAGCGAGCGCGACACCGCGAGCGGCAACGGCGTGACCGTGGCGACGGTCACCGCCGACGGGGTCGATATCGAGGGATACGATGAGGCGGGAGACGCTGGCGGTTCCGACGCCGCCAGCGAGGAGGTGGCCTGATGCAGTCGAACGACCAGCAGGCGTACGACCGCGGGGTGGCGGTGTTCTCCCCCGACGGCCGGCTGTACCAGGTCGAGTACGCGCGCGAGGCGGTCAAGCGCGGCAGTCCCGCCGTCGGCGTGGCGACCGAGGAGGCGGTGGTGTTCGCCGCGCACGCCCGGCCGCGGTCGCCGCTGATGGAGACCGACAGCATCGAGAAGGTCCACGACCTCGACGGCCGACTCGGGGTCGCGACGGCGGGCCACGTCGCCGACGCGCGGCGGCTCGTCGACTTCGGGCGGCAGTTCGCCCAGCGCGAACGGCTGCGCTACGGGGAACCGCCGGGAGTCGAATCGCTGGCGAAGGCCGTCGCAGACCGGATCCAGGAGTCGACCCAGACCGGCGGGACGCGGCCGTTCGGCGCCGCGCTCCTGGTCGGCGGCGTCTCGGGGGCTTCCCCGCCGGTAGAGGGAGTTGGCGAGACCGACGTCGACCCGAGGCTGTACGAGATCGACCCGTCGGGGACGCCCACGGAGTGGCGCGCGACGGCGGTCGGCCGCGGGAGCGACGCCGTCCGCGACCACCTCGAGACCGAGTACGAGCGTGGGCTCGGCACCTCGGCGGGCCTCTCGCTCGCACTCACCGCCCTCGCGGAGAGCAGCGACGAAACGCCGACCCCGGAGGAGGTTGACGTGGCCGTGCTGGACGAAGCCGGCTTGGACGCGTTCGACCGCGACCGGCGCGAATCCGCGCTGGCGGAGGCGGGGTTCGGTGGAGCGTCGTAACGCCGAACCGAAATACGGGGTCGAGCGTCACGACTCGGCGGTGCCGGATTCCGGGGCCGTGTCGTCGGCGGTGACGGCTCCGGAGTCCGCCTCGACAGTCTCCGATTCGGCGTCGGAAGTCGCGTCGGCGGTCGTGTCGACGGGTCCATCGTCGGCTACGCCGCAGTTCCCTTCCGGACCGTCGTCGCGGGAGTCCCGTCGGTGGTCGACCACGCGACCGTCGCCGGCGACGTAGCAGACGAGGTCCTCGCCGTCGAGGCGGGCGCTGACGACGATACACCACGGGTCGCGGGAGACGACCCGCTCGCGCCACTCGCTGCCGACGTTCCAGATGGGTCGGTCGCGAACCTCCCGGTCGTGGTCGTGGTAGAACGAGACGACGGCGGGGTGGTTCAGGAGGGTGAGCGCGACGGGACAGCGCAGGTCCGCGCCGCAGGTGTCGCACTCGTAGACCGCCTGTACCGGACCGTACTCGTCGCCCTCGTGTCCTCGGCCGGGATCGTGGCGCCCGTTGCCGCTGTCGCCGTCGGCGCTGTCGACGACTGACTCGATCCGGGTCGAGACCGTCCCGGCGCACTCGGGGCAGACGCCGTCGTCGAACGACTCGATGCGACGGCGGTGATGGGCGTCGATTGCGTCGGCGAAGCCGTCGGCGTCGCGGTCCGCGTAGCCGCCCGGCGGGAGCGCGAGCCGGAGGACCGTCCCGCCGCAGCGTTCGCAGCCGATCTCGGTGACGTTGTCCGCGACGGCGGCGACGAGGCCTTCTTCGCCACAGAGCGGGCACGGCTCGTCCAGGTCGACGGGATCGCGGTCGACGCTCGCGGTGTAGGTACCGGCCGCGAGCGCGCGGGCGGCCGACCGCCCGGCGTCGGTCAACTCGTAGCGCTCGTCCGCTCGTTGGCGGACGAACCGGCCGGTGAGCTGGCGGAGGTGGTAGGCGAACCCGGCGGAGGTGTCCGCGTCGGCCGCGTCGACGAGGTCGGAGAAGGTCCGCGGCGACGCCTCGTCGAGCGCCTTGACGACGGCCAGCCGCGTCTCCCCGCCCAGCGCGCCGAAGGCGTCGCTGGGTGCCGGCGCGTCCGGGTCGGCGGCGGCGGTCGCGGCTCCGTCGGTCGACTTTCGGTCCGACGCTCGGCCCTCGTCCGGCCGACCGGAGGTCATGACACGGGACTGCGTGTCACGGCGGTTTGAACCTGTCGCCGGCGGCGATCCCTGCACCGGGGACGGGCCGGCCTAGTGGACGTGGACCCCTCGCGAGTGGGCGGGCGTACAGAAATCTTGGAACGGGCACCGGCCTTATTACCGCCGGGCCGAAAGTGCGGGTATGCTCGCGGACGAGTTCGGCCGGGAGGTGTCGGGTGTGCGCGTCTCGCTCACCGACCGGTGCAACTTCGACTGCGTCTACTGCCACAACGAGGGCCTGGGCGACACCCGCGGCCCCATGGCGCCCCGCGAGCACGAGATGAGTACCGACGACGTGGTCCGGTTCCTGGAGGTCGCCGCCGAGTTCGACGTCGACTCGGTGAAGTTCACCGGCGGCGAGCCGCTCCTGCGCGACGATCTGGAGGAGATCGTCGCCCGCACGCCCGAGGCGATGGAGGTCTCGCTCACAACGAACGGGACGATGCTCCCCGGTCGCGCCGACGATCTGGTCGACGCCGGCCTCGAACGGGTCAACGTCTCCCAGGACGCGCTGGACCGGGAGACGTTCAAGCAGGTCACCCAGGCCGGCGCGTACGACGCGGTGATGGACGGCGTCGACGCCGCCCTCGAAGCGGGCCTCGCGCCGGTCAAGCTCAACATGGTCGTCTTCGAGCAGACGGCCGGGTACGTCCCGGAGATGGTCGAGCACGTCGCCGAGAACGACGGGCTGCGCCTGCAGCTCATCGAGTACATGCCGGAGATCGCCGGCCACCCCGAGTGGGCGATCGACATCGGTCGGGTCCACGACTGGCTCGAAGAACAGGCCGACCGCGTCGAGCGCCGCGAGATGCACGACCGGCGGCGCTACTGGGTCACGCCCGAGGACAGCGACCTCGCTGGCGACGATATTCTCGACGGGGACGGGGCGGTCGACGAGTCGAAGGCGGGGATGGTCGAAATCGTCGACCCCGTCGAGAACCCGACGTTCTGCGCGAACTGCCATCGCGTGCGCGTGACGCACGAGGGGTATCTGAAAGGGTGTCTCAACCGAAACGACGACCTGCGGCCGATGGGCGAGATGACTCGCCCGGAGATCCGCGAGACGTTCCGCGAGACGGTCGCGAATCGGGTCCCCTACTACGGCGAGTACATGGTGAGAGAGGACGGCGAGTGGGTCGTCAACGAGAAGTACCTGGACGACCCGCCCGGCGGCGACGCGTACCCGACCGTCGACGAGACGCCGGCGGAAACCGACGACTGACGACCGGCCGAGACCGACGACCGACCGCCGGTCGGGTCGCGTCAGCGCGGGCCCGGCGGTCGCACAGGCGGCCTTTCGAGACTCTCAGTAGTCGACGCCGCGCTGGTCCAGGTACTCCCTGGTCGGGCCGCCGACGACCACGTCGGCCGCTCGCAGATCCGCGACCGTCCGCGATCCGGTGACGAACATCGCCGTCTCCAGCTCGGCGATCAGGTCCTCGGCGGTCTCGACGACAGCCTCGACACCCCGACCCGCGGGCGAGAGGAACGGCTTCGCCAGTCCGCCGGCGGTCGCCCCGAGCGCGACGGCCTTCGCGATGTCGATGCCCGAGCGGACGCCGCCGCTGGCGATCACCGTGTCGTGGACCTCCAGACACTCCAGCGTGCTGGCGACCGTCGGGATCCCCCACCGGCGGAACCGCTCGCCGAGGCGCTCGCCGCGGGGTTCGTCCCTGGCCGCGGCGCGGTAGGCCTCGACGCCGGACCACGTCGTGCCGCCCTTGCCGGCCACGTCGATGGCGTCGACGCCCGCGTCCGCCAGTTTGCGAGCCGTGCTCCGGGAGAAGCCGTTGCCCGTCTCCTTGACGATCACGGGGACCGACAGGCCCTCCGCCACGCGTTCGATGGCGTCGAGACAGCCCCGCGCGTCCACGTCGCCCTCGGGCTGGACGGCCTCCTGCAGGAAGTTGCAGTGGACGGCCACGGCGTCGGCGTCGATCATCTCGACCGCGCGCTCGACGCCTGCGACACCGTACTCGTCGAGCTGCGCGGCGCCGATGTTCCCGTAGAGGAAGGCCGTCGGCGCGGCCTCCCGTACCACCGAGTAGGACTCGACGGTGTCCGCGTCCTCCAGGCCCGCGCGCTGGCTGCCGACGCCCATCGCGATGTCGACCTCCTCGGCCGCGGCGGCCAGCGCCCGGTTGAGCTCGGTCGTGTTCGGGTGGCCGCCGGTCATGCTCTCGATGACGACCGGCGCCGCGAGTTCGTGACCGAGGAAGTCGACGCTAGGGTTGACCTCGTCGCGGTGGATCTCCGGGAGGGCCTCGTGGACCAGCGACACGTCGGCGAACCCGGTCCCCGGCTCCTCGACGTCCTCCTCGGAGACGATCCTGATGTGGTCGTCTTTCCTGTCGACGGTCTCGTCCGGATCGGGCATTCGTGGCCGGGGGTGGGGCGGGCGGTGTCTTACAACTATCTGTTGCGCGGCCGGGCGCTACCCCTCCAGTTCCGCCAGCGTCCGCTCGGCGATCTCCGTCATGTCGGTCGTGCCGTAGCGCCGCTTCGTGACGGCGCGCATCCGCTCGTCGGCCCGGTTCCACGCCTCGGCGGTCCAGAAGCGGGCGTCCTTCGCGTCGCTGCCGGCCGAGAGCGCCCCGCGAGTGTCCCGGCGATGGACCGCGTACTCGAAGGCGACCATGTGCTTGCCCTCGGCGGGCCAGGTGCCGCGGCCGGCGACCAGGGTCAGGTCCGCGCGGTCGACGACCAGTCCAGTCTCCTCTTCGAGTTCGCGCGCGGCCGCGCGGTCCGGATCCTCCCCCCAGTCGACGTGGCCGGCGGGCGTCCCCCACTGGCCCTCCGTCTCGCCGACCGCGCGCTGGACGAGCAGGACGCTGTCCCCGTCGACGACAGTGACGCTCGCGCCGGGCGTGGGGCTGTGGAAGACGTACCGCTCGCAGTCGCCGCAGACGTACGCGCCCGGCGCGAGGTCCGAGTCGCGCAGTTCGTGCCCGCAGTAGCCGCAGTAGTCGGGCTCGAAGTTCGTCATCGGCGGTCGGTCGACCCCCGACGTGTTAGCTCGGTCGGATCACGGCCGCCGGAAGGTGTAGGAGACGCCGTCGCGCTCGACGCGGAGTTCGCCCGCGTCGTGGTCGAAGACGAGCCGGTCCGGCCGGCCGGCGAACTCGTGGAGGGGCATCCCCGTCTCGACGCGGCCGTCCGGTCGGACTGTGACGTGCGTGACGCCGCGGAACTGCGCGACGACGGCGCCGTCGTCGCGTTCGGAGACCGCGTCGGCGCCGGCGAACCGTTCGAGGTGGTCGCGGACGGCCGCCCGCTCGGTCGGGTCGACGGCCGCCGCGTGGCTGTCGGTCACACGGGCGCTTGGGTGCGGACAGACAAAGTGATGGCGTCGGTCCGACCGCTACCCGTGACAGGGGTTCCCGCGTCGGCCCCACTCCGTGATGTTTAAATAGGGGCCAGGAGGTAATTCAGGTACGCTCGTGCAGGGGCGCCGGGCCCCGAGTCCCGCGCGGCAGTTCGTGCGAGGGCGACAGTATACAACCGCACGCCGCAGTGCGTGTCGTGGTAGCCAAGCCTGGCCCAAGGCGCAGGGTTGCTAACTCTGTGGCGTACAGCCTCCGGGGTTCGAATCCCCGCCACGACGCTCACACCCGAATCACAGACACATGAGTGCAGAAGACCAAGACCCGGACGAGGAAGAGGAGGACATCCGATACTTCGTCCGCATCGGCCAGACCGACCTCGACGGCACGAAGTCCGTCGAGCGGTCGCTCACCGACATGAACGGTATCGGCCATCGCGCGGCCCGCATCATCGCCGAGGAGGCCGGCATCGACCGCCGGGCAGTCTTCGGCAAACTCGACGAGGAGGACATCGACGAGATCGTCTCGCTCGTGGAGGGCTTCGCCGAGGAGGCGCCCGAGTGGCTCGCGAACCACCGGAACGACTTCTTCGCCGGCGAGACCACCCACGAGACGGGCAACGACCTCGAACTGACCCGCCGTCAGGACATCAACCGCATGAAGATGATCGACTCCTACAAGGGGGTCCGACACAAGCGCGGCCAGAAGGTCCGCGGCCAGCGCACCAAGTCCACCGGCCGCTCCGAGGGCACCATCGGCGTCAACGTCGAGGCCATCAAGGAGGAGCAGGCCGAGGAAGCCGCCGCCGAAGAGGGGGATGAGGAGTAATGGCACTCGGTAGCAACACCAAGTTCTACGAGACGCCCAACCACCCCTACCAGGGCGAGCGCATCAGCGAGGAGTCCGGCCTCGTCGGCCAGTACGGCCTGAAGAACAAGGAGGAGCTGTGGCGCGCCCAGTCCGAGCTGCGCGCCTACCGCCGGGAGGCCCGGAAGCTGCTGGGCCAGACCGACGCCGAGGGCGCGGGCAAGGAGACCGAGGAGTTCCTCGCGCGCCTGAAGCGCATCGGCGTCCTCGACGAGACGGACTCGCTGGACGACATCCTGTCGCTGGACGTGACGGACATCCTCGAACGGCGGCTCCAGACGGTCGTCTACCGGAAGGGGCTGGCCAACACGACGAGCCAGGCCCGCCAGTTCGTCTCCCACGGCCACATCACCGTCGAGGGCCAGCGCGTCACGCGTCCCTCGAAGAAGGTCGACGTGAGCGAGGAGGGCGCCGTCGAGTTCGACTCGGGGAGCCCGCTGACGGACGAACTCCACCCGGAACGCGCGGAGGAGCAATAACATGAGCGAAACGCAGGACGACAAGTGGGGCATCGCCCACGTGCACGCATCGTTCAACAACACGATCATCACGATCACCGACGAGACGGGCGCCGAGACGCTCGCGAAGTCCTCGGGCGGGACCGTCGTCAAGCAGAACCGCGACGAGGCGTCGCCCTACGCCGCCATGCAGATGGCCGAGGTCGTCGCCGAGGAGGTCCAGTCCCAGGGCGTCGAGGGTGTCCACGTCCGCGTGCGCGGCCCCGGTGGCAACCAGCAGACCAACCCCGGACCGGGCGCGCAGGCGACCATCCGCGCGCTGGCGCGAGCCGGCCTGGAGATCGGTCGCATCGAGGACGTGACCCCGATCCCCCACGACGGCACTCGCGGTCCCAAGAACGCAGGATTCTAACGATGGAGGACTACGAGGTCGAGTTCGTCGAACGCGGCGACCGGGAAGCGCGGTTCCTGGTGCGGGGGATCACCCCCGCCTTTGCCAACGGGATCCGCCGCGCGATGATCGCGGACGTGCCGACCTTCTCCATCGACCAGCTGCGGGTCGTGGAGAACTCCAGCGTCATGTTCGACGAGCAGATCGGACTCCGGCTCGGGCTGGTCCCGCTGACCACGCCCGAGGGGGAGTTCGAGGTCGGCGACGAGGTGACGCTGGCGCTGGACGTCGAGGGACCGAGCCGCGAGGAGACAACCGAGACCGTCACCGCGTACTCGGGCGACATCGTCTCCAGCGACGAGATGGTCCAGCCCGCCGACGACAACATCCCGATCATCGACCTCAAGGCCGGCCAGCGGCTCGAAGTCGAGGCCGACGCGGTGCTCGACCACGGTCGGGAACACGCCAAACACCAGGGCGGCGTGGCCGTCGGCTACCGGCACCTCCAGCGCGTCAACGTCGTCGGCGACAAGGGCGAGTTCGCCGACGACGACCCCCACATCCTGCGCGGGGTCATCGAGGACGACGGCGAGCTGGTGGCCACCGAGGAGTTCGACAACGACCTGACCGAGCGCTACCCCGGCAAGGAACTGGAGGTCGAGGACGTGCCCAACGCCTTCGTCTTCCACGTCGAGACCGACGGGTCGCTGACGGTCGAGGAACTCGTCGTCCGGGCGGTCGGCTCGCTGCGGGACCGCGCGGACGAACTGCGACAGTCGGTGCAACTGTAACGATGAACGGCCCCCTTCAGACCCACGGCGCTCGCATCCGGTCGTCGGGCAGCAGTTCCGACGGCCACGAGCGCCGCGCTCGTCCGGCTGCGAACGCGCGGACCGAGCGTCGATCCGGCGCGGCGAGCGCCGGGATCGAAAGCGGTTTGAAGGGGCCGACGAAAGTAGAAATCGCGAGCAGGGATAGCCAAGTCAGGCCAACGGCGCAGCGTTCAGGGCGCTGTCCCGTAGGGGTCCGCAGGTTCAAATCCTGCTCCCTGCACTTTTCTAGAAACGTATGAGCAAGAGCAATCCGAGACTCAGTAGCCTCATCGCCGACCTCAAGACGACCGCCCGGAACTCGGGCGGCGACGTCTGGGGCGACGTGGCCGAGCGCCTGGAGAGCCCGCGGCGCACCCACGCGGAAGTCAACCTGGGTCGTATCGAGCGATACGCCCAGGAGGACGAGACCGTGGTGGTGCCCGGCAAGGTGCTCGGCAGTGGCGTCCTGCAGAAGGACGTGACCGTGGCCGCGGTCGACTTCTCCGGCACCGCCGAGCAGAAGATCGACCAGGTCGGCGAGGCGGCACCGCTAGAACAGGTACTCGAAGACAACCCCGAGGGGTCGAACGTGCGGGTGATCCGATGAGCCTCGCCGAGTTCGAGGCCGACGTGGTCGTCGACGCGCGCGACTGCATCCTCGGTCGCGTCGCCTCGCAGGTCGCCGAGCGCGCGCTCGACGGCGAGCGCGTGGCGGTGGTCAACGCCGAGGCGGCGGTCGTCACCGGCAGCGAGGACGACGTGATCGGCACGTTCGAGACGCGCCGCGAGGTCGGCTCCGACCAGGGGCCAGCCTACCCCAAGCGGCCGGACGGCATCCTCAAGCGGTCGATCCGCGGGATGGTGCCCTACAAGACCGACCGCGGCCGCGAGGCGTTCGAGAACGTCCGCGTCTACGTGGGCAACCCCTACGACGAGGACGGCGACGTCCTCGAGGGGACCTCGCTGGACCGGCTGTCGAACATCAAGTTCGTCTCGCTCGGCGACGTGAGCGAGGCGCTGGGAGCCAAGCAAACATGGTAACGAACACATCAGGCAAGAAGAAGACGGCCGTCGCCCGCGCGACGATCCGCGAGGGCGAGGGCCGCGTGCGCATCAACGCACAGCCAGTCGAGTTGACCGAGCCGGAGCTGGCCCAGCTGAAGATGCTCGAACCGTTCCGCCTGGCCGACGACGACCTCCGCGAGGGCGTCGACGTCGAGGTGGACGTGCAGGGCGGCGGCGTGATGGGGCAGGCCGACGCGGCCCGCACCGCCATCGCGCGCGGCCTCGTCCAGCACACCAACGACGCCGAACTCCGCGACGCGTTCATGGAGTTCGACCGGTCGCTGCTGGTCAACGACGTGCGCCAGAGCGAGTCCAAGAAGTGGGGCGGCCCCGGCGCACGGGCCCGCTACCAGAAGTCCTACAGGTGATATCGCCATGATGGTCCCGGTCCGGTGTTTCACCTGTGGCAACGTCGTCGGCGAGCACTGGGAAGAGTTCAAGGCCCGCACCCGCGAGGCCGACGACCCCGAGGACCCCGAGAAGGTCCTCGACGAGCTGGGCGTCGAACGGCACTGCTGCCGGCGGATGCTCGTCTCGCACAAGGACCTGGTCGACATCGTCGCACCCTACCAATGAGCCAGTCGCGCAACCGCTACGAGAAGGCCCGCATCATCGGCGCGCGAGCGCTGCAGGTGGCCTACGGGGCGCCCGTCCTCGTGGACACCGAGCAGACCCAGCCCATCCTGATCGCCGCCGAGGAGTACGACGCCGGTGTGCTCCCCTTCACCGTGCGGCGGGGTGAGCAATGACGCTCGTCACCGACGTGCGGCTCCGTCGCGTGCTCGACTCGCGGGGCAACCCCACCGTCGAGGCCGACGTGCTGACCGAGGACGGCGGCTTCGGCCGCGCGGCCGCGCCGAGCGGCGCCTCCACCGGCGAGTACGAGGCCATCGAGCTACCGGCCAGCGAGGCCATCGCCGCCGCCCGCAAGGACGCGGTCCCCCGACTCGTCGGGGAGGTCCACGCGGGCAACCAGCGCGAGGTCGACGCCGCACTCCACGCCGCCGACGGCACCGACGACTTCTCGGGCATCGGCGCCAACAGCGCGGTCGCCATCTCGATGGCCGCCGCGAAGGCCGGCGCCAGCGTCACCGGCGCCCCCCTCTACCAGCACCTGGGCGGGACCTTCCGCGGGAACACGTTCCCGGTCCCGCTGGGCAACGTCATCGGCGGCGGCGAACACGCTGCCGACGCGACGGACATCCAGGAGTTCCTCGCGGCGCCCGTCGGGGCGCCCTCCGTCTCGGAGGCCATCTTCGCCAACGCGGCGGTCCACGGGAAGGTCCACGACATCCTCATCGAGCGCGACGAGCCCGCGGGCAAGGGCGACGAGGGCGCGTGGGCCCCCTCGATCGACGACAGCGAGGCCTTCGAGATCATGGACGAGGCGACGAAGGCCGTCGCCGACGAGGTCGGCTTCGAGATCCGCTTCGGCCTGGACGTGGCCGCCGCGGAGATGTACGACGAGGCGAAAGCCGGCTACGTCTACTCCGACGGGCTCCGCACCACCGAGGAGCAGGTCGAGTACATCGCCGACCTCGTCGCCGAGTACGACCTCAAGTACGTCGAGGACCCCCTCGACGAGGACGACTACGAGGGCTTCGCCGACCTGACCGACCGGGTCGGCGACCGGACGCTGGTCTGTGGCGACGACCTGTTCGTGACCAACACCGAGCGGCTGGGCGACGGCATCCAGCAGGGCGCGGCCAACAGCATCCTGATCAAACCGAACCAGATCGGGACGCTGTCGGACGCGTTCGACGCCATCGAACTGGCGGTGGAGAACTCGTACGGACACGTGGTCTCACATCGGAGCGGCGAGACCGAGGACACCACCATCGCACACCTCGCAGTCGCGACGGACGCCCCCTTTATCAAGACGGGCGCGGTCGCGGGCGAGCGCACTGCCAAGCTGAACGAACTCATCCGAATCGAGGACAACGCAGTATGAGCGGAAACGAAAACGAAGGTCTCGACGCCAGCGAGTCCGACGTCGACCCCGAGGTCGACGAGGACCAGCCCGTCGAGACAGAGACTGAGGAACCGGCCACTGGGGCCGAGGAGCGGGTCGCCGACGAGGCGGCCGACGAGGACGCGGCCGAGGAGGCCGACGAGGGGCCCGCCCTCGACGAGGACGTCATGCCCGACGACGAGGCTGACCTCCTCATCCCCGTCGAGGACTACCTGGCCGCGGGTGTCCACATCGGTACCCAGCAGAAGACCAAGGACATGGAGCGGTTCATCCACCGCGTCCGGACCGACGGCCTGTACGTGCTCGACGTGAGCATGACGGACCAGCGCATCCGGACGGCGGCGGACTTCCTGGCCAACTACGACCCCGAGCAGATCCTCGTGGCCTCGTCGCGCCAGTACGGCCGCTTCCCCGCCGAGAAGTTCGCCGACGCCGTGGGCGCCCGCGCCCGCACCGGCCGCTTCATCCCCGGGACGCTGACCAACCCCGACTACGAGGGCTACATCGAGCCCGACGTCGTGGTCGTCACCGACCCCATCGGCGACGCCCAGGCCGTCAAGGAGGCCATCACCGTCGGCATCCCGGTCATCGCGATGTGCGACTCCAACAACCAGACCTCCAACGTGGACTTGGTCGTCCCGACCAACAACAAGGGTCGCAAGGCCCTGTCGGTCGTCTACTGGCTGCTGGCCAACGAGACGCTCGACCGTCGCGGCGCCGAGCCCAGCTACGGTCTCGACGACTTCGAGACCGAGATTTAACCCGCTTTTCGGAGCCTTTCGCGTCGTTTTCCGCAGGTCGAGTAGCCGAACGGCCGCGGCACAATCCTGAAACCCACGGGCGTTCACCCACGGGTATGAGCCCGGAGGAGCTGACGCTGTGGGCGCACATCGCGGCGGGGTTCGTCGCGCTGTTTTCGGGGCTGGGCGCGTTCCTCACGGAGAAGGGCGGCCGCCGGCACCGCCGACTGGGGCGGACGTACGTCTACGCGATGGCGTTCGTCTCGGCGTCGGCGCTGGCGCTGTTCGCCTTCGAGGCGACCGCGCTCCGGCAGTTCCTCGCGCTCGTGGCGGTGTTCAGCTTCTACTTCGCCTTCTCGGGGTATCGGGTGCTGGGGCGCAAGCGACCGGCCGACCGGGCGGCGGCGGCGGTCGACTGGCTCGCGGTCGGGCTGGTGGGAGCGGCGAGCGTCGGGCTGGTCGGGATGGGCGGCCTGCTGGCGCTCAACGGCGACTCGTTCGCGCCGGTCGCGCTGGTGTTCGGCGGGATCGGCGCGGTCTTCGCGGGGACGGACGCCCTGAAGTTCCGCCGCGAGCGCGACCGCGGCGCCTGGGTGCCCGAGCACGTCACCCGGATGGGCGCCGCCTACATCGCAACGGTGACCGCGTTCGCGACCGTCAACTTCGGGTTCCTCCCGAGCGTCGTGCGGTGGCTGGGGCCGACCGTCGTCGGGACGCCGGTCCTGATCTACCTCTCGGCGACCTACAAGGAGCAGTTCGCGCCGGCGTAGCGGGCGAGGGGCCGACCGCTCCGGCGGCCGCAGAGCGCGAGCGGTTCCGCGGCGCACAAAGTATTACCGCCGTCAGTCCTGAGGGCGGGGCATGGACGGACAGGAGCGCGCCGCCGTCGGCTGGGCCGCGACGGCGGCCGTGTGGCTGGTCGGGATCCTCGCGGCGGCGCCGCTGGTGGGCGGCCACCCGCTGGCGGTCGCCGCGCAGGTCGTCATCGAGGCCTCGCCCGGGGCGGTGGCGACGCTGGCGATCGAGACGCTCGGCGCGGCCGCACAGCCGGCGCTGATGGCCGGGCTCGCGATCGCGGCGGTGGCCGGCGCCGCCGGGATCGCCGCCTTCGCCGAGGGGTACGGCACGACCCGCAGGCAGGACCGCTACCTCGTCACCGGCGTCTCGATACTCGTGGTCGCCCTGACGGCCGCCGGCTTCCGGGCGGCGGGCGACGGCGTCCTCTGGCGGTGGACTGCCGCGACGGCGCTGGCGCTGGTCCCGCCGGGCCTCCTCCGGGCCCTCGGCGACCCGCACCGCCCGAGCGTGGGACGGCGGCGGACGCTCCGGAACGTCGGCGGCGCGGTCGGGCTGGCAGCGGGCGGCGGGCTGGTCGCCCGGAGTCTCGGCCGGCCGGCGACCGCCGGCGACGGACCCCAGCCCGGCGAGTCGCTGGACGCGGTCGCCGAGAAGCGCGATGGGGGGACGACGACCCCCGACACCGGGCGGACGGCGACGCCCGCCGGGAACGGCGAGCGCCTCGAATCCCGCAGCACCACCGAGAACGTCGTCGTCTCGGTCGCCGAGACCGGCGCGGATCCGGACTTCGGTTACGACTTCGCGGGGATGCCCCCGGCGGTCGGGACCGCCGCCGACCACTACGTCGTCGACAAGAACGTCTCCAACCCGAGCGTCGACGCCGGCCGGTGGTCGCTGTCGGTCCGCGGCGCGGTCCAGGAGTCCTACGAGCTGTCGTTCTCGGACGTGGTCACCCACCCCGAGGCCCGCGACATGACGGTCACGATGGCGTGTATCTCCAACTCCGTCGGCGGCGACCTGATCAGCACCGCCGAGTGGCGCGCGGTGCCGGTCCGGGCGCTGCTGGCGGAGGCGGGCGTCCCCGACGCCGCCGAGGACGTGGTGACCCGGGCGGCGGACGGCTACACCGAGGCGATCCCGTGGGACGCGGTGCGCGACCGCGAGGACATCGTGCTCGCGGTGGGGATAGACGGGGAGACACTGCCGAAGGAGCACGGCTTCCCGGCGCGGCTCCTGATCCCCGGCCGCTACGGCATGAAGTCGACGAAGTGGGTCGAGACCATCGAGGTCAGCGCCGGCGACCACGAGGCCTACTGGGAGGCCCGCGGGTGGGTCGAGGAGGCCGTCGTCAACACCCTGTCGTACGTCCGGGGCGTCCAGCGCCGCGGCGACCGCGTCGCGGTGGGCGGTGTGGCCTACGCGGGCCGACGGGGGATCGACCGCGTCGAGGTGAGCCTCGACGGCGGCGACACGTGGGCCGACGCGGATCTGGAGGAGCCGCCCTCGCCCCACGCCTGGCGCCGGTTCCGCCACGTCGCCGACCTGCCGGACTCGGGCCCGAAGGACGTGGTCGTCCGCGCGACCGACGGGACGGGCGAGCGACAGACGCGCGAGGAGACCGGTGCCCACCCCGGCGGATCGACGGGCTGGCACGGCGTGACCGTCTCGCTGTAGGCGGTCGCGGGGCCGCGCGGGCGCGAGTCGGTCGAGTGCCCCGCGGTTTGACCGAGTGACACTTTTAAGTCACAGGTGGGAGAACGGGGGCGCATGGAGGAAGGCAACACGTTCGTCAACGCGCTGGTGGGAGCGGTGGTCTCGGCGGTCGCGAGCAGTTTCATCCCGTTCGCGCCGGTACTCGGCGGGGCGCTCGCGGGCTACTTCCAGGGCGGGACCCGCTCGGACGGGCTGAAGGTCGGCGCGATCTCCGGCGCCATCGCGTCGATCCCGGTCCTCGGGGTCGCCGTCCTCATCTTCAGCTTCCTCGGGTTCGTCTCGCTCGGGAGCGGCGAGGCGCTGCCGTTCGCCGTCGGCGGCTTCGTGGTCGTCATCATCTTCGTCTTCATCCTCGTCTACACCGTCGGGCTGAGCGCCCTGGGCGGCTGGATCGGCAACTACGTCAAGTACGACACCGACATCGACCTCTGACCGGGCAGGGCGGATCGGCGGGCGGGCGCCGTCCCCCGGCCTTCGGAAACCATTACTTCCCCGCAGGTGCGATGAGCGGACATGGTTACCGCGAGCGCCCCCGGGAAGCTCTACCTCTTCGGGGAACACGCGGTCGTCTACGGCGAGCCGGCGGTGGCCGCCGCGATCGACCGCCGGGCGACAGTGACCGTGGAGGCACGCGACGACGACCATCTGCGCGTCGACTCGGAGGACCTGACGCTGGACGGGTTCACCGTTGAGTACGGCCGCGCGGCCGAGGAGGACCCCGACGTGGACGTCTCGGAGTCGCTCATCGAGGCGGCGACCGGATACGTCGACGCCGCGGTCGAACAGGCGCGCGACGCCGCGGACGCGCCCGAGGCCGGGTTCGACGTCACCATCGAGAGCGAGATCCCCCTGGGTGCCGGACTGAGTTCGTCGGCCGCGGTCACCGTCGCGGCCATCTACGCGGCGACCCGCGAGCTGGGCGTCGAACTCACGCCGGGCGAGGTCGCGGAGCGGGCCTACCGCGTCGAGTACGAGGTCCAGGAGGGCAACGCCTCGCGCACGGACACGTTCTGCTCGGCGACGGGTGGCGCTGTCCGCGTCGAGGGGGAGGACCGCGAATCGCTCGACGCGCCGGAACTCCCGCTGGTCGTCGGGTTCGACGGCGGCGCGGGCGACACGGGCGCGCTCGTCGCGGGCGTCCGCGACCTGAAGGACACCTACGACTTCGCCGCCGACACCGTGGACGTGGTGGGGGACCTCGCCCGCCGCGGGGAGGAAGTGCTGCTGGACGGCGACCTCGAGGAACTCGGCGACCTGATGGACTTCAACCACGGCCTGCTGTCGGCGCTGGGGGTCTCCTCGCGGTCGCTGGACGCGATGGTGTGGGCGGCCCGCGACGCGGGCGCGCTCGGGGCGAAGCTGACGGGTGCCGGCGGCGGCGGCTGCGTCGTCGCGCTCGACGAGACCGAGGAGACCGAGACGGCGCTGCGCTACCTCCCCGGCTGCGAGGAGGTCTTCCGGGCGGCGCTGGACACCGAGGGAGTCCGGATCGAATGACCACCGTGCTGAAACTCGGTGGGAGCGTCGTCACCGAGAAGGACTCCCCCGAAACCGTCGACGACGACGCGCTCGCCCGGGCAGCCGAGGCGGTGGCCGACTTCGACGGCGATCTCGTCCTCGTCCACGGCGGCGGGAGCTTCGGCCACCACGCCGCGGCCGAGCGCGGAGTCGGCGCCGACTCGGGGACCCGCTCGGCGGCTGACGCCCGCGCGATCCACGACGCGATGGGGCGGCTCAACGCCGCGGTCCTCGACGCACTCCACGGGGCCGGCGTCGAGGCGCTGCCGGTGCGACCCCTGTCGCTCGCCAGCCGCGACGCCGACGGCGACCTCTCGGTGCCGACCGGGAGCGTCGCGACGATGCTGGCGGAGGGGTTCGTCCCGGTGCTCCACGGCGACGGGGTCGTCCAGTCGGGGGCCGGTGTCACGGTCACGAGCGGCGACGACCTGGTCGTCGCGCTGGCCGCGGACGAGGGGCTCGACGTGGACCGGGTCGGGCTCTGCTCGACGGTCCCGGGCGTCCTCGACGCCGAGGGCGCGGTGATCGAGCGGATCGAGCGGTTCGCCGACGCCGCCGACGCGCTCGGGGGGAGCGACGCGACGGACGTGACCGGCGGGATGGCCGCGAAGGTGGAGAAGCTGCTCGCGCTCGGCGCGCCGGCGCACGTCTTCGGCCCGGACGGCCTCGAAGCGTTCGTCGCCGGCGGGTCGCCCGGGACCGTCGTCGCCGGCCGGCAGTGAGACGGGGACGCGACCGCGCGAGTCTCGCGGTCGATACGAACGGCGTAACCTATTAGGCCGGGCTATGCAATGGTCGCGATATGACATCGGTCCCCCGCCGCGCGGCGTTCGGATACGGCTTCTATCTCTTCTCGTACTGGCTCGTGCTGGTAGCCGTCTGCGCCGCCCTGGTCGGCGGCGGCCTCTGGCTGCTCACCGACGGGAACGTCGCGGCGTTCGACGTGTCCGCGGACGGCGCCCGGGCGGCCGCCGGCGGCTTCGCGGTCGTCCTCGGCGTGCTGGGCTACGGCGCCGGCCAGACCGGCCTCGCCTACAAACTCGTCGCGGACGGCACGCGGGCGGGCGTCGCCGCCGCCGTGGGGTCGGTCGACGACACCGGGGGCGAGACGACCGAAGCGTCGGATGCGGCCGAGGAGGCGGACGCGACAGCGGAGTCGGAGCCGACAGCCGGGGGCGGCGCGGCCGCCGCGAGTTCGGCCAGTGGGTCCGGGGACCCGCTGGCAGGCGGCGAAGCAGGCGCCGACGAGCGGCCGGACCCGGAACCCCGGGAGCGGGAGCCCGCCGCGCCGCGGACCGGGCCCGCAGCGGCCGACGAGGACGACGGCGGCGACTCCGCCGAACCGACCGAGGCCGAAGAGTCCGAGGACGCGGCCGAGCCGGCGGGCGCTGCGGACGAGGGAGCCGACGGAGCGGCGGCGGGGGAGAGCGACGGGGCTGCAGCGAGGGACGACCCCGGGGAGACTACCACGGACGACGGGCCCGGGGAAACGACGGCCGACGAGTGGGTGTCGCCCGGCGGCGTGAGCGAGCAGGAATCGCAGACCGACGGTGCGACGACGGACGACCAGCCGGCGGACGCCGACCAGCCGGCGGATACCGACTCCGCCGACGCCACGGAGGGCGCCGACCCGAGCGATGCGACGGACGACGCTGCCGAGGGCACCGAAGGCGGGGAGCGGTCCCCGGAAGACGTGGCCAGCGAGAGCGAGATCGCCGAGGAACTCGGCTTCGGCCAGCCCGGTGACCCGGCCCGGGAGTCCGCGGCGGACAGCGGTTCGGCGGAACGGTCGGGCCCGGACACCGGGGCGGAGGGCCCGGACGGAGACGCCGGCGACGAGACGCCCACCGACACCGGGGACGCGGACCCGCTGGCACCGGACGACGGCGGTGACCCGCTGGCGGACGAGAGCGACGACCCGCTCGGAGACGAGGGCGGCGACCCGCTCGCGGGCGGCGCCGGTGACGAACCGGGCGACACCGCCGACTCCGGTGGCGAAGCCGAGTCGGGTGGCTTCGGCGGCGACGGGGACGAGACGCCGGCCGCGCTCCCGGACGACCCGGCCGACGAGCCGGAGCCGTTCCCGCCCGCTGACGGGAACGGGTCGGACGACGCGCCCGCTGCGGGCGAGAGCGACGACCCCATCGCACCTGACGAGAGCGAGGACCCCATCGCACCTGACGAGAGCGAGGACCCCATCGCACCTGACGAGAGCGAGGACCCCATCGCACCTGACGAGAGCGAGGACCCCATCGCACCGGGCGGGGACGACGACCCGTTCTCGGACGGGGACGACGACCCGTTCTCGGACGGGGACGACGACCCGTTCGCGGACGAGGGCGACGACCCCCTGGCCCCCGGGGGGAACGGACCGTCGGACGACCCGCTGGCGCCCGGGGACAGTGACGAGTCCGGCGACCCCCTGGCCCCGGGGTCCGACGACGGCTCGGGAGCGGACGGGGTCGGCGGATCCGCCGGCCGTGTCGGCGGTGACGGGACCGGGGACGGGAGCGATGACGCAGACGGGGACGGGGACGAACAGAGCGGGGACGACGGGGACGACGGGAGCGGCGGCTGGACGACGGGGCCGGGCCACGTCGGCGGGGAGTGACAGGTTTCGGAGACGAGTCGCACGCTTTTTAAAACCTCGCCGTATAGGTTGAGGTAACCGAGCATACGGCCGCCCGGGTGCGGAGTGGGCGGCCGGCTGACGCATCGGGCGCCGATGCGGACTGGGCTCCGACCGTGCCGGTGACGCGGGGGCCGTCGGGACCGCCCGACGGCTCGCGGGTCGGCCGACCGGGACGGTCCGGAGCGAGCCAGTCACGCCAGCGTCCACTGTTCGCCGGTCGCACCGCCGTCGCGGGCGAGCCTTCCTCGGAGTGCAAACCATGGAAATCGAAATCGCAACCATCGGCGGCTACGAGGAAGTCGGCCGCCAGATGACGGCAGTTCGCGCAGGCGACGACGTCGTGGTGTTCGACATGGGCCTCAACCTCTCGAAGGTCCTCATCCACGACAACGTCGAGACCGAACGGATGCACAGCCTCGACCTGATCGACATGGGCGCGATCCCCGACGACCGCGTCATGTCCGACCTGGAAGGCGACGTGAAGGCCATCGTGCCGACACACGGTCACCTCGACCACATCGGCGCCATCTCCAAGCTCGCCCACCGCTACGACGCGCCCGTCGTCGCGACGCCCTTTACGATCGAGCTGGTCAAACAGCAGATCAAAAGCGAGGAGAAGTTCGGCGTCCAGAACGACCTCCAGAAGATGGAGGCCGGGGAGACGATGCAGATCGGCGACCAGACCGAACTCGAGTTCGTCAACGTCACCCACTCCATCATCGACGCCATCAACCCGGTCCTGCACACGCCCGAGGGTGCCATCGTCTACGGGCTGGACAAGCGCATGGACCACACGCCGGTCATCGGCGACCCCATCGACATGAAGCGGTTCCGGGAGATCGGCCGCGAGGGCGTCCTCTGTTACATCGAGGACTGCACCAACGCCAGCAAGAAGGGCCGCACGCCCTCCGAGTCGGTGGCGCGCCGCCACCTCAAGGACGTGATGTACTCCCTGGAGGACTACGACGGCGGCATCGTCGCGACGACCTTCAGCTCCCACATCGCGCGGGTCACCTCGCTGGTCGAGTTCGCGGAGGACATCGGCCGCCAGCCGGTGCTTTTGGGCCGGTCGATGGAGAAGTACTCCGGCACCGCCGAGCGGCTTGACTTCGTCGACTTCCCGGACGACCTGGGGATGTACGGCCACCGCAAGTCCGTCGACCGGACGTTCAAGCGGATCATGAACGAGGGCAAGGAGAACTTCCTGCCGATCGTGACGGGCCACCAGGGCGAACCGCGGGCGATGCTCACCCGGATGGGTCGCGGCGAGACCCCCTACGAGATCGACGACGGCGACAAGGTGATCTTCTCGGCGCGGGTCATCCCCGAGCCCACCAACGAGGGCCAGCGCTACCAGAGCGAGAAGCTGCTGGGGATGCAGGGCGCGCGCATCTACGACGACATCCACGTCTCGGGCCACCTGAACAAGGAGGGCCACTACGAGATGCTCGACGCGCTCCAGCCCCAGAACGTCATCCCGGCTCACCAGGACATGGCCGGCTTCTCGGACTACGTCAACCTGGCCGAGAGCGAGGGGTACAAGCTGGGGCGGGACCTGCACGTCACGCGCAACGGCAACCTGATCCAGCTGGTCGAGTAGCATGAGCAGACAGTCCCAGGCGGCCGTCGAGCGGGCCATCGCCGCGCGCCGCGAGCGCGTCAACGACGCCATCCCCGAGGAGTTGCCGGTCGACGAGCCCGAGCGGCTCTACGAGGCGACGCGGTACCTGCTCGACGCCGGGGGGAAGCGGCTCCGCCCGACCGTCCTGCTGCTGGTCGCGGAGTCGCTGGCCGACGCCGACGTCGACCCCGAGACCGCCGACTACCGGTCGTTCCCCGCCGAGGGCGGGACCGTCGACGTACTCAAGGCCGCGGTGGGCGTCGAGGTCATCCAGTCCTTTACCCTCATCCACGACGACATCATGGACGACGACGACCTCCGCCGGGGCGTCCCGTCGGTCCACCGCGAGTACGACCTCTCGACGGCGATCCTCGCCGGGGACACCCTCTTCTCGAAGGCCTTCGAGTACCTCGTCGAGACCGGCGCCGCCCCCGAGCGCACTAACGCCGCGCTGATGGAGCTGTCTACCACCTGCACCCAGATCTGCGAGGGGCAGTCGCTGGACATCGACTTCGAGTCCCGCGACGCCGTCGCCACCGACGAGTACCTCGAGATGGTCGAACTCAAGACCGCGGTGTTGTACGCCGCGAGCGCGGCCATCCCGGCCATGCTCGTCGGCGCCGACGACGAAACCGTCGACTCGCTGCACGGCTACGGCCTCGACGTGGGCCGCGCGTTCCAGATCCAGGACGACCTGCTCGACCTGACGACGCCCAGCGAGAAGCTGGGCAAACAGCGCGGCTCCGACCTCGTCGAGGGCAAACAGACGCTGATCACCCTCCACGCCCGCGAGCAGGGCGTCGACGTGGACGACCTCGTCGAGACCGACTCCGTCGAGGCCGTCGACGAGGCCGAGATCGAGGCCGCCGTCGAGCGCCTGCGGGAGGCGGGGTCGATCCAGTACGCCCGCGAGACCGCCCGGGACCTCATCGCCAGCGGCAAAGACAATCTCCAGGTTCTCCCCGACAACGAGGCCCGCGCCCGCCTGGAGGACATCGCCGACTACCTCATCGAGCGCGAGTACTGATACGGATTATTGCAAGACAGTCCGGGATCGACCGCACGACTGCGTGCGGTCGACCCAGTAAACGCTTGCAATAATCCGTATGACCCGCGGCCGAACCCAACGTGGTTTTTACGCGGGGGCCAGAAGTTCCCACCAATGGACGACGACGTACGCGAACAGGCCGAGGAGGCCGCGGAGGTAAACGCCCTCTACAACGCCCTGAAACACGACAGCGACGCGCAGGTCGGGGCCATCATGGGCCCGCTGATGGGCGAATACCCCGAGTTCCGCGAGTACGGCGACGAGATGGCCGGCGTGGTGGCGCCGGTCGTCGAGCGGGTCAACGGGATGGACGCCGACGAGAAACGCGACCGCCTGGAGGAACTCGCCCCCGAGCGCGTCGAGGAGCTGGAAGCCGAGGACGAAGAAGACGACCAGGCGCTCCCCGACCTGCCCAACGTCGAGGAGTACGACGAGGTGCGGATGCGCCTCGCCCCGAACCCGAACGGACCGTGGCACCTCGGGAGCGCACGGATGCCCGCGGTCATCGGGACGTACAAGGAGCTGTACGACGGCTGGATGCTCTGCCGGTTCGACGACACCGACCCCGAGACCAAGCGGCCGGACCCCGACGCCTACGACGAGATCATCGAGGCCATCGACTACCTCGGGTTCGAGCCGGACGAGGTTATCAGGGCCAGCGACCGCCTCGATATCTACTACGACCACGCGCGGGAACTCATCGACCTCGGTGGGGCGTACACCTGCTCGTGCCCGGGCGAGGAGTTCTCGGAGCTGAAGAACTCGGGCGAGCCCTGCCCGCACCGCGACAAGGACGCCGAGACGGTCCGCGAGGAGTTCGAGGCGATGGTCGACGGGGAGTACGACAGCGGCGAGATGGTCCTGCGGGTCAAGACCGACATCGAGCACAAGAACCCCGCGCTGCGGGACTTCGTGGCCTTCCGGATGATCGACACGCCGCACCCGCGCGAGGAGGCCGCCGAGTACCGCTGCTGGCCGATGCTGGACTTCCAGAGCGGGATCGACGACCACCTCACGGGCAT
Source organism: Halosimplex halobium (assembly GCF_051414055.1). Classification (NCBI taxonomy): domain Archaea; kingdom Methanobacteriati; phylum Methanobacteriota; class Halobacteria; order Halobacteriales; family Haloarculaceae; genus Halosimplex; species Halosimplex halobium. The sequence continues at coordinate 33,069 of NZ_JBLKNX010000021.1, read as the reverse complement.
CACCCACATCATCCGCGGGATCGACCTGCAGGACTCGGCGAAACGGCAGGCGTTCGTCTACGACTACTTCGGCTGGGAGTACCCCGAGGTCGTCCACTGGGGCCACGTCCAGATCGACGCCTACGACGTGCCGATGAGTACCTCGACTATCATCGAGAAAATCGAGGCGGGCGAGCTCACCGGGTGGGACGACCCGCGCGCGCCCACCATCGCGAGCCTGCGCCGGCGGGGCATCCGCGGCGAGGCCATCGTCGACGCGATGGTCGAACTGGGGACCTCCTCCTCGAACGTCGACCTCGCGATGTCGTCGATCTACGCGAACAACCGCGAGCTGGTCGACGAGGGGGCCGACCGCGCCTTCTTCGTCCGCTCCGAGGGGCCCGGCACCGAGGGCAGCGTCGAACTGCCGGTCTCGGACGGCCCGGACGCCGGCGAACCGCTCGTCCACCCCAACCACGAGGACCGCGGTCGGCGGTCGATCCCCGTCGAGGGGAGCGTAGTCGTCGAGGCGGCCGACCTGCCCGCCGAGGGCGACCGCGTGTGGCTCAAGGGGTACGGCTGTGTCCGCTACGAGGGCGACGCGTTCGTCGCGACGGGCGACGACCTCGACGTGGTGCGGGAGGGCGACGTGGACGTGGTCCACTGGGCGCCCGCCGAGGGGCCGCGGATGCGTCTCCGGACGATGGACGGCGACGTGACCGGCGTCGCCGAACCCGGCGTCCGCGACTACGACGAGGGGGAGATGGTCCAGTTCGAGCGGGTCGGGTTCGCCCGCCTCGACGAACTCGAGGGCGACCCGGCCGTCGCCTACTACGCCCATCCCTGAATGGGTCCGACAGCCACCCGCCGTCGGCGCTCGAACCGCCGGTCGCGCGGCCCCTGTCTCCGGTCGCCCGGCCGGACTGTCGGTCCGGCTGACGGGAGCAGAATCGCGAGTGATAACGCAGCATGATGTGTCATGCTGGGCCGCTTTCGGGCGGGACGTGTAACACGGAAGCGTTGTCTATATGAGCGTCATCGCCGAGATTAGCATTCCCGCGACGGAGTTCGAGCTGGGACGTATCATGGACGTATCTGATTCGGGGACGGTCGAGCTGGAGTCGCTCGTCCCCACGGGCGAGCGGGCGGTTCCCTTCTTCTGGGTCTACGGTGCGGACTTCGAGGCGTTCGAGGAGACGGTGTTCGAGGCGCCCTCGGTCGACGACCTCGTCCAGATCGACACCTACGACGACCGCGTCCTCTACACCTTCGAGTGGTCGGTCGAGAACGACGCCGTCTTCCGGGCGATCCGCGGGGTCAACGCCTACATCCTCAACGCGACCGGGACCGGCGAGTCCTGGCGGTTCGAGCTGCGGTTCCCCTCCCACGACGCGATGTCGACCTTCCAGGAGCGGTGCCGCGAGGGCGATATCGGCTTCGAGGTCATCAGGGTGTACAACCCCAGCAAACCCGACCTGGGGCCGTGGTTCGGGCTGACCGAGCGCCAGCGGGAGGCGATCGTCCTCGCGGTCGAGGAGGGGTACTACGACATCCCGCGCGACTGCACGACGGTCGAGCTGGCCGAGCAACTGGACATCTCCGACCAGGCAGTCACCGAACGGCTCCGCCGGGCCATCGTCAGGCTCGTCACGAACACGATCCTCACCTCCGCGGACCGCTGACCGGCCCCGGGAACGACCGGGGGACTCCGTCGTCCGTCCGGGGTCGCTCGACGCGGGCTCGTTCGGCCGCGAGACGGGCGCTCGCACCGATCGGGGCGCAGTCGGGCGGTCGGTCGGGGCAAGGTTTACGTGTACACGAGTGGACCGTGTAGACACTATGGCCATCGATCCGGAGTTCGAGAACAACCGCGAGATCGCCGAGGAACACGAGGGCCACAAGGTCTGGGGCCCCGTCGACGAACCGGAGACGCTGGGCATCCACGGCACGCACGTCGCCGTCGACTTCGACATCTGTCTCGCCGACGGGGCGTGTCTGGAGGACTGCCCGGTCGACGTCTTCGAGTGGGTCGACACGCCGGACCACCCCGAGAGCGAGATCAAGGCCGACCCCGCCCACGAGGACCAGTGCATCGACTGTATGCTCTGTGTCGACGTCTGCCCGGTCGACGCCATCGACGTCGACCCCGGCCGCGCCGGCCGCATCTGACACACGCCGGCTCGGTGGCCGACCGCCGTCACGTCCCGGACTTTTTCCGGTAGTCGCGTCCCGCACTTTTATTCCCGCATCGTCAGTCGCGTCGCCCCCGTCGTCCGACCCGTGAATGGCCCCGCACAGCCGCGTCTTCGGGATCCGATCACGATCACGGGACGCGTCCCGAATCAGTGAGTTTCGGTGGACGAAAAACTTACCCACTGTCCCCCCGGCTACCAAACTGTGTGCTACCAATATGCATAGTGTCGTACTGACCAAAGGCGTCCCCGACTTCAGGGAGGGCCAGGTCTCGTTCGACGAGGACGGCCATCTGGAGCGGGGGAAGACGCCGACGGTGATGAACCCGAACGACAGACACGCGCTCAGGGCGGCGCTGCAGACGAAAGTCCGGCGGGGCGGCACCGTCTCGCTGATGAGCATGGGGCCGCCCGGCTACATGGAGGTCCTGCAGGAGGGTATGCGGGACGTGTACGCCGACGAGCTGTACCTGCTCTCGGATCGGGAGATGGGCGCCGCCGACACCTGGGCGACGGCGATGACCGTCGCGACCGGCATCCAGAAGCTGGAGGACCCGCCGGACCTGGTGTTCGCGGGCTTCAAGACCGCCGACGGGGAGACGGGCCACACCGGCCCCCAGACCGAGTGGTGTCTCGACATGCCGCTCGTGACACACGTCATCTCGCTCGACATCGACGAGGAGGAAGGCACCCTCCGTGCCAAGCGCCTCGTCGAGGGCGACGTGGAGGAGATCGAGACCGTCGAGGCGCCGCTGCCGGCCTTCGTCGTCGCCGACCCCGAGTTCGAGCCCACCTACCGGCGGGCCGAACACCGGCTGAAACACAAGGACCTCCGGGAGACGACGCAGGACCGGGCCGACGAGTTCGGCGAGTACCTCGACGACGACTCCGACCTGGACCCCGCGGAGTGGGACCGGTTCACGATGTGGGACCACGCCGACCTGAACCTCGACCCCGACTACATCGGGCTCGACGGCTCGCCCACCATCGTCGCCGGCGTCGACCCCATCCCGAAGGCCCCCAGCGAGCGGGAGGCCACGGTGGTCGACCCCGACGACGACGCCGAGATGGAACAGGTCGTCGACGAACTTGCGCCGTACGCGGCGGGTGACTGACCATGCCCGAGATAGACCCCACAGACCACGACATCGCCGAACTGGGCCCGAAGATCAAGGACGTCGACGACGCCGACGAGTTGCGGGAGATGCTGGAGCTGGAGGAGGAAGGAGAGGACCGCGCTCCCGTCAAGACGCTCATCGAGGACCGCATCGAGTCCGTCGAGGGCGACGACGGCGAGGTCGACCCCGAGTCCGTCGACCTCGAAGAGCTGACCGTCGCGGACATCGCCAACATGGTCCGCGACATCGACGACGTGGCGGTTCTGGAGGACCTGCTCGAACGGGAGAAGGAGGGGCAGGACCGCAAGACCGCGAAGGGCCAGATCGAGGACCGCATCGAGTCCGTCGAGGGCAGCGAGGAAGAGGAGGGCGAGGAGCTTGAGTACGTCCCGCCCGAGGAGAAACACCCCGACCTCGACCACCCCACCAACGACAAGCAGTGGGTCGAGAGCCTCGAAGACGCCGAGTACCGCGACATGTGGGTCTACTGCGAGACCCAGCACGGCGAGCTCATCGACGTGTCGATGGAGATGCTCGGCAAGGCCCGCCAGCTGATGGACGACTACAACGAGGAGTACGGCGGCGACGAGGACGGCGAGCCCGAGGACGTGGTCGCCGTCCTGATCGGTGACTCCGTGAGCGACCTGACCGAGCAGGTCATCGAGTACGGTGCGGACCGGGTCGTCTACCTCGAAGACGACCGGCTGGAGCGGTTCCGACACAAGCCGTACACGGAGGTCTTCTGCTCGATGGCCCGCGCTGGCGGGCAGGTCGCCGACGAGGACCACGAGGCGGTCGACTGGAAGGACTACGACGAACCCCGCTACACCGTCTTCCCGGCGACGAACAACGGCCGCGACCTCTCGGCGCTCGTGCAGGGCGAACTCGACTCCGGACTGGCCTCGGACTGCTCGGGGCTGTACATCGAGGAGGCGATGATCTCCAACCCGGCGAAGACCGGGAAACCGGGCGACAGCAAGGAGTTCGACCGCATCCTGCACATGAAGCGGCCGGATTTCTCCGGGTTCGAGTACTCGACGATCCTCTGTATCGACAAGCCCTTCCGGGACTTCCACCCGCAGGGCGCCTCCGTCATCCCGGGCAGTTTCGACCTGCCCGATCCCGACCCCGAGCGCGAGGGCGAGGTGGTCGAGTACGGGATGGACCTGGACGACGAGTGGTTCCAGGTCGAGGTGACGGAGTTCGACACGCTCGACTCGGGCGTCGACCTGACCGGCCACGACGTGGTCGTCGCGATGGGCCGCGGCATCGGCGACGCCCCGACCGAGGGGATCGAACTCGGCCTCGACCTGGTCGACGCGTTCGACGACGCCGCCTTTGGCCTCTCGCGGGGCGTGATCACCTCCTCGTACAACTTCGAGGGCCACGTCGAGAGCTACATCGGCGAGGACAGACAGATCGGCGAGTCCGGCCAGGAGGTCGAACCCGACGTGTACATCGCGGCGGGCATCTCAGGGGCGATCCAGCACAAGGTCGGGATGGACGAGTCGGATACGATCATCGCGGTCAACACCGACCCCGACGCGGACATCCGCGGCTTCTCCGACTACTTCATCGAGGGCGACCTGTTCGAGGTGCTCCCCCGCTTGACCGAGGCGGTCGAGTCGGGCGAACTGGCGGCGGCGGTCGCGGAGGCGAGCGACGACTGACAATGACGGACGACTACGAACACTACGAGGCGGTCGTCGTCGGCGCCGGACCCGGCGGCGCGGCGGCGGCCGCCACGCTGGCGCGCAACGGTATCGAGACGCTGGTTCTGGAGCGCGGTGTCGACGCCGGCTCCAAGAACGTGTCCGGCGGACTGCTCTACGCCGAGGAGTCGTCGCCGTACACCATCGACGAACTGTTCCCCGGCTTCCGCGAGGAGGCCAGCGACCGGGAGGTGACTGACCACTACATCCACAACATCTCGGGGCGCAACGTCAAGACGTTCGACCTGGGCGACCTGCACCACCACGACACCGAGTGGGCCGACTCGGTGCTCCGCCGGAAGATGGACTCCTGGCTGGCCCGCGAGGTCCACGAGATGACCCGCGAGACGGGCGGCGGCCTCCTGACGGAGGTGCGGGTCAACGGCCTGCTCCGCGAGGGCGCCGAGATCGTCGGCGTCACCTGCGACGAGCTCGACCCCATCAAGGCGGACGTGGTCATCGCCGCGGACGGCGTCAACTCCGAACTCGCCCGCGACGCCGGCCTGATGGACTGGGAGGAGCCCGAGGAGTGGTTCCAGGGCGTCAAGGCGGTCGTCGATATGCCCGACGGCGCCATCGAGGACCGGTTCAACGTCGACGACGAGGAGGGCGTCGCGCACCTGTTCTCGGGCGACCTCTTCCAGAACGTGCGGGGCGGCGGGTTCCTCTACACGAACGACCAGTCCCTGTCGATCGGGACCGTCTTCCACCTCGACTCCATCGCCGACGAGCGCGCCGAGCCCCAGCAGTTGCTCGACGGACTGCTGACCCATCCGTTGCTCGCGGACTGGCTCGGCGACGACTACGAGGAGCTGGAGTACTCGGCGAAGCTCGTCCCGGACTCGAAGAAGGTGGCCCACCCCTCCCCGTATCGCGACCGGCTGCTGCTCGTGGGGGACGCGGCCGGGCAGATGCAGGCCCAGGGGCCGATCATCAAGGGGATGAACCACGCCGTCACCGCGGGCGCGCTGGCCGCCGAGGCGTTCGTCGACGCCAGGTCGCGGGGCGATACGTCGGCGGCCGGCGAGCGCTACGTCAGCAAGCTCGAAAACGAGGGTGTGATGGACAAGCTCCGGCCGACCCGCTACAGGACGCTGGGCAAGCTCGGCGAGGTCGGTCCCGTGGCTTCGGCGATGAACGCCGTGGCCGACTCCGCCGTCGGGCGCGCGGCCGTCTCGGCGCTCGGGGACCGGGCCGAGTCGCTGTTCAACTCCCCGTTCCTGATGGGGATGCTCCCGGACACGCGGATGGGCTACGTCACCGTCCCGACCGTCATCGCCGAGGAGCTCGGCGACCCCGTCGAGGGGGTCAACACGGTCGAACCGCCGGAGCTGGACGACCGGATCGGCGACCTGACCTACGACATCGACGAGGGCAACCCCCACATCGAGCTGCGGGACAACGCCTTCGCCGCCAGCGGCACGGCGGTGACGGCCTGTCCGGTCAGCGCGAAGGACTTCGGCGGCGGCTGCTACCGCGACGAGTACGTCGGGACCAACGGCACCGAGGAGCACGTCGTCAGCCTCGACACCCAGCCCTGCGTCGAGTGTGGCACCTGCGCCGTCGTCGCCGACACCGACTGGACCCACCCCCGCGGCGGCAAGGGCGTCGAGTACGAACAGGGCTGACACCGTCGTTTCCGACTCTCACATCCTCTCTCACGCGCCATGCCATCACAGTACCGCGACCGGATCGACGACCTGGCTGGGGAGGCGGCGACCGCCCGCGAGTCGTTCGACCCGCCGACCGACCCGCCCGACGAGCAGCGCGCGCTCTCGTTCTGCCGGGAGGGCGTCGGCGAGGCGGTCGCCGTCTACGTCGACGCCCGTTCGGGCGAGTGGGACCGGTTCGGCGAGGCGGAGTTCGAGCGGCTCGAACGGGCGCTGAACACCTACCTCGAACTGTACGCCCGCTGTTACGGCGTCGAGGTCGATCCCGACCACTCCGTCCGGACCGCGGCCGAGGCGCTGCTCGACACCCACGACATCGTCGACGTGGCCCGGATCCTGACCGGCGTCCCCGACCGCGACGGCCGGTGAGTTCGCTGCCGGTCGCACCCCGCTCTGTTCGGGTCCATCGCGTTCAACCGTGACAAACGCTAAGTGTCGTGCAGTGGTACCATCCCACATGGAGCTCACAGCGGAGCTATCGTTCGACCACGACGACCGGCGCGACATCTACGACTACGTCGAGCGCCACGGGTCGGTAAAGCCACAGAAGGCCCGGCGGGCGCTGGAGATGGAGCCGCGGGCGTTCGGCCACCACGTCGCCATCCTCAAGCGGGACGGCGTCCTGCTGGAGTCGGAGGGGGAGCTGCGGATCGCCCACGACGACGAACTGGAGGCGGAGTTCAGCTCGGGCGGGCTCCAGGTGACGATCCGCCGCGCCCGCGAGGAGGACCTGACCGGGCTCGTGGGCGTGATCCGCCAGGCCATCGGCGACGGCACCTACGTCGACGCCGAGACGGTCGCCGACGTGGTCGAGTCCGAGGATGTGCTGTTGCGGCACAACGAACTCCAGTCGCGGGTGTTCTTCGTCGCCACCGTCGACGGCGAGGTCGTCGGCTGGGTCAACCTCACCACCCACGAGACCGAGAAGCTCGACCACACGGCCGAGCTGACGGTCGGCGTCCTCGAACAGTACCGCGGCCACGGCATCGGGAGCGAACTGCTCGACCGGGGCGTCGAGTGGGCCAGCGACAACGGCTACGAGAAGATCTACAACAGCGTCCCCGACGCCAACGAGGGCGCCATCGACTTCCTCGAAGCCCACGGCTGGGAGGTCGAGGCCGTCCGCGAGGACCACTACAGGATCGACGGCGAGTACCTCGACGAGGTCATGCTCGCGACGACGGTCTGAGGTCGGGCCCCGTCGGTGACTCGCTCCCGCAGTTCACGGCCCGTTCGTCCGGCGGCCGAGTAGCCGTCCTGTCGATTCGGCTACGGTCTACGGGTTAGCACGGTAGTCTTTTATACAGCGTTTCCACAAAGTCGTAGGCGATGACGGCCGACGACGGGGACGAAGACGACGAGTTGGACATGGCCTTCGAGTTGCTCGCGGACCGGCGGCGACGGGCGGTGATCGAGGTGCTCCGCACGGCGCCCCGGGGTGCGCTGGAACTCCCGGCGCTCGTCGAGGCGGTCGCCACCGAGTGTGGGGTCGACGCCGACGTGCTCCGCTCGACGCTCCACCACCAGCACCTCCCGAAGCTCGACGAGGTCGGCGTCGTCGACTTCGACCGCGAGGAGGGCGTCGTCAGCTACGACCCCCACCCGCTCGTCGAGCGCTGTCTCGACGTGGCCCAGTCCTACCGGTCGGACCAGTGGATGCGCGGCCCCTCGGGCCCGGACTGACAGCGGCTCGGCCCGACCGGCTCGCCGCCGGTCCGTTTGCGACCCCGCCACCCCTCAGGGCCACTCGTCCTCCTGACCGTCGAGCGGGTCCGCGACCACACCATCCTGCCGTGCGATCACCCGCGCGTGGCCGGCGCAGACCCGCCGGTTGTCGGCCCAGGGGACGTGTAACTCCACGACCGCCTCGGCCTCGCAACCCTCCTCCGCGCACTCGACCATACCCGTCCTACGTGCCCCACCACCAGAGTCTTTGGTGGCCTCCGGGACGTTCAGTACAGGCGTAGCGGTTGCAGTGAACGGCTGCGGTGTGGTCGGCGCGCGCTGGAGCGCGCTTTTATGCGCGCGACGACACCGCGCGAGGGATGAGAGAGTGAGTGCAACGAACGAGCGAATCGGCTGGGGAGGTCTGTGGCCGTCTGCGGTGCCGTGCGGGGCGGGTGCGGCGCGGTTGCTGTGCGGTGCTGTCCCTGGTGTCCGCGCGACCGTGTGAGCGCGGGCTCGGGAGAGCGTGCTCTCCCGGTGGACTGAACGGGCGAGGCGCGCTCGCGTTTATGTAGTCGCCTGAGCGGGCCACTATCCGCGTGGGCGGTGCGGAGAGCGCGGATATCCCGCTCAGCGACCGCGAGCGCGCCGAGGGCTTTCAACGCTCACCGTCGAGCGCGGCCACTCCGATACGACTTCTTTCCACGACCCAGCCAACAGAAACCACTGATACACTCGCACGTCGAATCGAACGGACAGGTCGGCCAGAAGACCTTTTCCCAGTCGCACCGAACATCCGACGATGGCCCGAACAGTCGACCTCTCGGTGCCCCGCTGGGTCCGTGTCGTCGCGGTGTTCTTCCTGCTGGGCGGCGTCCTCGTCACCGGCGTAGCGGCCCTGCTGGACCTCCTCGTCGAGGGCCTGGGACTGGCCGAGAACGCCTACGTCCCGAGCCTCGCGCTGGCCGTCTTCGCCTACCTCGTCGTCTGTGCGGTGTGGTTCGCGCGGACCACCGAAACCGGGGGGAGCTCCGTCTGGTCGGCGATCCCCGACTCGCAGTACACCGGGCGCCACGCCGAGAGCGGCGGGATCGCACGGAAGGAACAGGAGGACGCGATCCGGGAGCTGCAGGACGGAGAGGAGTAGCGATTTTCAGTCGTCGTCGGCGGCGACGCCGGTCGCGCCGTCGGCGTCGACCGACGGGCCGCCGGTGTCGGCGGTCGGGAAGTGGCCGATCGTCTCGGCGCGGAACGACTCCTCGTCGAAGGCGTAGTCACCGTCGAGGAAGTCGACGACGGTGCGGGCGTCCCGCATCGCGTTCTTCAGGCAGGTCGAGGCGCCCGGCGAGGGGGTGATGTTGAAGATGATGTCCTTGCCGACGATCTTCGCCTCGCCCATGTCCAGCGAGCGCTCGCTCGTGTCGACGATCTGCGGACGGACGCCGCCGTAGCCCTCCGCGCGCTCGATGTCGTCGAGTTCGACGCTCGGGACGACCTTCTGGACGTGGGGGAGGAACTGCCGCGGGCCGACCTCCGGGAGGTCGTAGACGAGGTTCCGGAGGACATAGGGCAGGAGTACCCTGTCGGAGAGGATGTTCGCGTAGCTGAGAAACGCCGCGGCGTTCAGGCCGAACACGTCGAGGAAGTCAGACACCGTCGAGATCCGGCCCCGCTCCAGCGTGGGGACGAGCTTGGCCGTCGGGCCGAACCGCGTGATCGACCCGTCGTGGACGTCGGCGTCGCCGTGGACCGCGGCGAAGGGGAGCTTCTTCATCTGGAGTGTGTAGACCTTCCCGTTCAGCAGGTCGTCCGCGAGGAAGAAGCTGCCCGCGACCGGCAACAGGACCTTGTCCTGGCCGTAGCCGAGTTCCTTGGCGATCTGGAGGCTGTGGGAGCCGGCGGCGACGACGGCCGCCTCGCACTCGAAGTCGCCGTCGGAGGTCGCGATCTCGTAGCCCTCGCGGGTCGGTTCGACGCTCGTGACCTCGGTCCCGGTGTAGATGTCGACGTTCGTCTCTTCGGCCGCCTGCTCGACGAACGACTTCGTCGTCATCCCGTAGTCGACGACGTAGCCGTCCGGCGTCTGGAGCGCGCGCATCTCCACGTCGGGGTCGCGGCCCTCGACGACCTTCGGTTCGAGGTCGGCGATCTCCTCGCGGCCGATCGGCCGGAGCTTCGGGAACAGGTCGCCGAAGCCCTCCTCGTCGTAGCGGCGGTCGAGCTGGGCGACCTCCTCCTCGCCGACGCCGAGGACCATCTTGGACCGCTTCGAGTGCATCTCCCGGTCGGGGTCGTGGTGTTCGAGGTAGCCCGCCAGCAGTTCGGCGCCCTCCTTGACCTCCCGGGCCTTCTCCAGCGTGTAGTTGGTCTCGATGTCGCCGAAGTGCAGCGTCTGGGAGTTGTTCGTCCGATGGGAGTTGATCGCGGCGACCTCCGACTCCTTCTCGACCAGCGCGATGGAGTCGATGTCCGTGAACTTCGCCGTCGTGTACAGAAGCGATGCCCCACTGATTCCACCGCCGACGATGACCAGATCGTAGCTGTCTGACATTGTTACGCGGTCGCTATCTCCACCGGTGTGCTCCTCCCTCATAACTCGTCTTCTTTCGGCCGCCATCTCGACGGTCGTCGAACCAGGATTCGACTTCCGAAGGGCTCACGCGGCGATCGAAGCGATTCGAGTGGGCTAAGAGCGGCCGCTCGCCGTCGGGAGCGACACGGCAGAACACGGTGGGAAGGGGATTTGAACTCGATGCCAGACCTTCCCCCCGTCGGTCTGCCGTATTCGAATCCCGACGCCGCGGTCGTCGCTCACGCTGGCGAGCACACGAGGTGCTCGCCGATCTGTTCGCGACAGAAAGCGGTGGGAAGGGGATTTGAACCCCTGGGTCCGTGAGGACACCTGCTCTCAAGGCAGGCGCGTTAGGCCACTTCGCTATCCCACCGCGGTCGGGGATTCTCGCCGTCGACCCTAAGGCCTGTCGGTCAGCCCCGGGGACGCGGGGCATTTCGCGACCGCGGCGAGCACCTCGCGTTCGCTCAGTCCCGGCCGACCGCGAGGCCGTCCTCGGTCGCGGAGGCGACCAGCCCGAGGTCCTCGACGACCGCCGCGGTGTGGGGCGGCACCCACAGGTCGGCCCGCCGGCGCGCCCGGAGCTGGGTGACCAGCGTGGCGAACCCGCCGGGCGTCTCCGCCACCGGGAGCGTCTCCAGGAAGTCCACGTCCAGGCCCGCGTCGCGACCGCGGTCGGTCAGCGTCTCGACCGCCGGCTGGGCGAACGCGTCTTCGAAGTCGACCGGCTCGGTGAACGCGGCGTAGGAGACCCGGCCGTCGGTCGCCGGGCCGAGAACGACCTCGGACTGTCGGAGCTTCATCGCGGCGCTGTCGACGATTCGGCGCTGGACGAAGGGGGCCGACGGCCGGACGACCGCCGCGCTCCGGACCTCCTCGCGGTCGAGCAGATGGGTGACCGTGTTGCCGACCCGGGCCGACAGCGACGAGCCGACCTGCACCTCGTAGCGGGGCGCGTCGGGGTCGTCGAGCGCGGGGCCGAGCATCGAGCGCACCGCGTCCAGCGACTCCTCGTCCCCGGCGGGTTCGGTCGGGTCGTCGGCCCCGGCGGGCAGGTAGTTGACGAGGAGGTCGCCGCCGCTGGCCCGGACGGCGGCCGCCACGTCGCGGGCCATCGCGGCGTAGAGGTCGGCCGCCTCCGCGGCGGTCACCGCCCCGCTGTCGACGAGGCGGTCGAGGACGGTCCCGGGCTCGGGCGGCCTGACGAGCAGGGCGACTGTGGTCATACCCGGATCGCGGGCCGACTGCACCTTGAAAGCGCCGTTCCGGGCCGGTCCCGTTCGGGACGGCGCCGTCCCACTCCCCCCCGCGGGGCTACCCCGCCGCGGCGCTCCCCGCCGCGTCCGTCGGCGAGGCGCTCGCTTCCCGCGCAGTCGCGTTCGCGGCGATCGCCCCTCCAGCCATCCCGACCTCGGCGGTCGCGTTCCCGAGCGTCCCGTTCCCGACGGCGGGCGTCGAGTAGGGGTCGGTGGGGTCGGTCCCGAGGCGGAGTTCGACCCCGTCGTCGACGCCGTCGCCGTCGGTGTCCGCGACGAACGGGTGGGTCCCGTTGGCCCGTTCGGCCGCGGCCGTCAGGCCGTCGCCGTCCGCGTCGAAGTCGCCGCCGGGGGCAGTGTAGGCGTAGGGCGACGCCGGCGGCGAGACCGGCGCGCCGCCGCGGACGTGGTCGTCCAGCCACTCGCGGTGGGACTCGCCGCTCACGTCGGCGACGACCGAGGCGAACACCTCGAAGGTGACCAGCCCGTCGCGGTCGTTCAGCCGGCGGAAGACCGCCTGGAGGGTCCGGTTTCCGCCGGTCGACGCCCGGATACGGCCGTCGAGCGCGGCGAGGACGCGGGCGCCCTTCGCGTAGGGGACGTAGGTGGTCGACCACGACGAGCGGTCCGACAGCGTCGCGTTCGCGCCGCGCTCGTTCGCCAGCGTCGCGCGGAACCTGTCGAACTCGCCGGGGCGCGTCGGCGGCACCCGGACCGAGAGGACGGCGGCGTAGTAGCTCGCGCTCGCCTCGCGGAACCACGCCATCTCCTGGCCGAGGACGAACGACTGGCGGGTGTGGACGTACTCGTGGATCCAGGTGTTCGGCGGGACGCCGGCGTCGGAGCCCGCCGAGACCCAGAAGTCCTGGCGCTCGCCGGACCCGAGCGCGGCGGTCCCCCCGTGGCGGAGCGGTCGCGGCCCCGCGAAGGCGTTGACGACCTCGTCGCGGGCGCCGACGCGGAGCTGGTCGGCGGCCACCGACAGCACGCGGAGCACCCGGTCGGGCTCGTCGGCCAGCTCGGCGGTCGCCGGCCGGACGAGCCTGATCCGCTGGGCGGTCGCGTTGGCCGTCGACGCCTCGAACCCGCCGAGGTAGACGATCGACGGGCCGGCGAAGCCGCGCTGGTCGGCCCCGACGCGGGTCCGGCGGTCGACGCGCGCGCTCGACGCCCAGGAGTACACCCACCGGTCGCGGTCCGCGTCGCGGTAGGCGAAGTCGGTCCGGGGGTTGGCGAGCGCCCAGTCGCCGGTGTCGACCCACCGCAGGCCGCCGAACTGCCGACTCGACCGGTTGACCCCGACCCGGAGGCGCACCGACGGGTCGGTCGTGTTCCCGTCCCAGACCCAGCGGCCGTTCGACCGCTCGGCGAACCCGGTCGCGTTGACCACCCGCCCCCGCGTGTAGTTGTAGACGACCAGCGCCGAGACGTTCGCCCCGACCCGGTAGCGCTGGGTCGCCGCGATCGTCCCCGACGCGTTCGGCGCCTGCCTGTAGGTCACCGTCTGGACGACCGCCGGCGCGGTTTCGTTCTCGTCGGGCGACCCCGCGAATCCCGGACCGGCCGCCCACCCGGTGTCGCCGGGCCACTCAGTGTCCCCGATCCACCCGGTGTCGCCGGCCCACCCGGAGCCGTCGACCCCCAGCGGCGCTTGCCCGCCGGGTCCGCCGTCCGTTCGGACGCCACCGGCCGGTCCCGGGAGGACGCTCGCGAGCGCGAGCACGACCACGACCCCGGCGACCGATCGGCGCGATGACACACTAGCCGTGTGTGACAGCGCGTCGCATAAATCTGCTGGCGGCACGGTCCGGCCGCGGCGGGCGGCCGAACGGCCCGGCCTCAGGCGCCGAACTCAGACTCGGTGACGCGCTCGACGACCGTCTCCGCCACGTCGCGGAGGTCGTACTCCGGAACGTCCCCGCCCGTCCGCGTGACGTACATCGGCTCGACGAGCCGTCCGGGTCCGTCGTCCCCCGCCACGGAGCCGTCCCGGTCGTCCCCGGCTTCAGAGCCGTCGCCGGCGTCGGTCCCGTCCCCGGCGGCGCCCGCCGGTTCGAGGCCGTAGATCTTGAGGAAGCGGGCGGCCTCGTCGGAGTCGACGGCGTCGTCGCGGAGCGCCGTCGCGAGGTCGCGGGAGAGCCACTCGCGTTCGCTGACGCTCGGTTCGAGCACCATCGCCTCGTCGACGAACCGGACGAGGTACCAGTCGAGGTCGTTCAGCAGCGCGACCGCCGCCCCGAGGCTCACGGTCTCGACGCCGACCGCGTTCTCGAACGGCTCGCGCAGGTCGTAGGTGGCCAGCGCCTCGCGGGCGGTCTCGCGGGAGAGCAACTCGTAGCGGAGGTTCACGTCCTCGTCGCCGACCAGACACACCCGCGTCATGCTCGGGTCGAGACGCGGGCGCCCCTAAGCGGTTTCGCCTTCCGGGGGGTCGCCGATGCCACAGCCGTCGAGGACCTCGACCCCCTCGGCGACCTCGCGGGCCCGCTCCGCCAGGCCGTCCGGTTCCCGCTCCTCGATCTCGCCGACCCGCGCCCGGGTCTCGGGGTAGTCGGGCGCGAGCCGCTCGCAGCCGGCCGGGATCGTCGACTCGTCGAACGTGCCGATCTCGTCGGCACGGGCGGTGATGTCGGTCTTGTCGACGGTCAGCAGCGGCCGATGGACCGGCAGGTCGACCGCGGCGCTCGTGACCGCGAGGTTGGCCGTCGTCTGGCTGGACTTCTGGCCGACCGCCTCGCCGGTGACGACCCCGACGGCGCCGTACTCCTCGGCGACGGCCGCCGCGACCCGGAGCATGAACCGCCGGAGGACGAGCATCCGCCCGGCGTCGACGGCGTCGGCGATCCCGGCGACGGCGTCGCCGGCCGGCGCCACCCGGAGGCGCATGTCGTAGTCGGGCGCGTAGGGGGCCAGCGCCTCGGCCGTCGAGACGGCCCGCGCCCGGTGGTCGACCCCGCCGTAGTCCCCCAGGTCGACGTACAGCGGGACCACGGGCGCGCCGCGTTTCATCGCCTCCCAGGCGGCGACGGGCGAGTCGATCCCGCCGCTCAGCAGGGCGACGAGCGGATCTTGGGTCCCGAGCGGCAGTCCGCCGGGGCCGGCCCGCTTCTCCAGGAAGACCAGCGCGTCGTCCGCCCGGCAGTCGACGAACAACTCGGTGTCGGGGTCGTCCAGATCCACCTCGGGGTCGACCCCCCGGGACTCGGCGGCGTCCCAGACGGCGCTGCCGCCCTCGCGTTCGATGTCGGAGCTGGAGAAGGGATGTGCGGACTCCTCGCCGGCCCGCCGCGCGGAGACGCCGAAGGTTCCCCCGTCGTAGCCCTCGCGGGCGGCCTCGGCGAGTCCCTCGCGGATTGATTCGAGCGTCGCGTCCACGCGGGCGGCCGGGCTGGCCGAGACGACGCCGAACGTGTCGGCCGCCGCGGCGGTGACGCCCTCGGGGTCGTCGGTGTGGAGCCACAGGCGGAACCGCCGCTGTTCGATCTCGGCGTCGAGCCCGCGGTCGTCGAGGACCGCACGGAGGTTCTCGCGGAGCCGCCGCTCCATCTTCGCGCTCACGTGCTGGCTCTTGGTCCCGATCTCGCCGTGGCGGACCACGACCACGTCTGCGCCCGGCGGGTGCATGGCTACCCGTTGACGACCCCGCGTATAAACAGCCTTCGTACGGCGGCCGCCCCGACCGGCGGCCGACCGGACGCGTCGTCCGACGGGCGGCCGCTCAGAACGTCGAGAGCTCGCCGTCGATCACGCGGCGGGTGATGTCGGTGACGTTCGCCAGTTCCTCGTCGATGGCGGCGGCGACCTCGTCCTCGATGTCGGCGACGGAGACGCCGTCCTCGGTGACCAGCGTCGCGTCGGCGACGTGGGGCTCGTCGATGGGGCTGCCGATCTGGCTGAGCAACCGAAGCTGCAGTTGCCGGATGCCGTCCACGTCGGCGACAACCGACTGGGCGATCTCGGTCGAGAGGAGGTTGTAGATCTTCCCGATGTGGTTGACGGGGTTCTTGCCGCTGGTGGCCTCCATGCTCATCGGGCGGTTGGGCGTGATGAGGCCGTTGGCGCGGTTGCCCCGGCCGACCGACCCGTCGTCGCCCTGCTCGGCGGAGGTGCCCGTCGTCGTGAGGTAGATGGCGCCCTCGTCGTAGTCGTCGGCGGTGTTGACGTGGACCGTCACCTCGCGGTCGGTGTACTCGGCGGCGACCTCGCCGACGTACTCGCGGACGCCCGCGACCGTCTCGCGGTACTCCTCCAGGCTCCCGACGTGGGCGTCGACCGCGGCGGCGGCGACGGTCACGTCGATGTTGTCGCCCTCGCGCTTGCCCATGACCTTGATGTCCTGACCGACCGCGGGGTTCTCGTCGCTGTACTCGCCGTTGAGCCGGCGCTCGACGTTCAGGACGATCTGTTCGGTCTCGGTGAGCGGCGCGTGGCCGACGCCGTAGCTCGTGTCGTTGGCCATCGGGACCGACCCCTCCTCGCCGAAGACCTCCTGCAGGTCGCCGCTGCCCTCACCGAGGCGCACGTTGACGATCACGTCCGTCCCCACGTCGAGGTGCGGGAAGTTCGCCTGCAGGTAGTCGCGGGCGGCCTCCAGCGCGATGGTCTCGGCGGGGATCTTCGTCCCCTCGTACTCCTTGGTCGCCCGGCCGACGATGAGCAGGTAGATGGGCTCCTGCACCTCGCCGCCGCCGAACGCGGGCGCCGCGTTGCCCGCGACCAGCTGCGTCTCGTCGGTGTTGTAGTGCAGCACCTTCCCCACGCGGTCGAGGTACGTCTGTGCGAGCGCCTGGGAGACGCTCTCGGCGATCCCGTCGCAGATCGAGTCGGGGTGGCCGAGGCCCTTCCGCTCGACGATCTCCACTTCCTGGTCCTCGACGGCGCGTCCGGCCGCCGGCTGGACGCTCACGTTCCTGTTCGTCATTGTCTCCGCGTTGGATACCCCCACTCGTATAACTTGCGGAAACCGAAACGCCCGATCTCATTACTCTCCCGCATCGTCGGCGAGGAGCAGGCCGAGGTAGGAGGTGCGGATCTGCTCCGAGGGGTCGAGCCCGAGGTCGTCGAGGACGGCGCGGGCGCCCTCGCGGGCGGTCTCGATGTCGTCGTCCGCGGTCTCGGTCTCGACCTCGACGAACTCGCCGAGGCCGTCGACGCTGTCGAGCGTGACGGTGTAGCCGTCGAGGCGGTAGTGGGCCCGCTCCTTTCGAACCGTAGCGGCCGGCTCGAAGCCGAGACCGTCGAAGATCCCCACGACTGCCTCGGCGTCGGCGACGGTCGTCTCGTGTTCCTCGCGGGACTTCGACTCGGCCTCCAGCAGCGGCCCCTTGTAGGTGATCTTCGTCGTCTCCGGGCCGCCCTCGTCCCCGGGCTCGTCCGACTCCGGGCTGTGCTCCCGGCGGATCCGCAGCGCCTCGTCGGTCTCCGCGAAGTCCCGGTGAGGGGCGTCGTAGTAGGTGTCCGCCTGGACGACGCTGTCGACGAACTCGGCGCCCGCGGTCGCCAGCGCCGGCTCGACCGCCTCGTGGTCCGCGCGGACCTTGACCTCGACCTCGTACATGGACGGGCGAACTCGCCTCGGCGGCAAAAGCGCGCCGCTCTCGCGCTGTGGTGCGGTCGCGGCGGGGTCGATCCCCGGTCGGATCGACCCGACCGGCACTGGCTGTCGGGTGCGGTTACCGCCGTCCCCGGCCCCCCACGGCGATCCGGGCCGGGACGCTCGAACGCCCCGCAGACACCGTTCAGAGCAGGAACGTCACCAGGAAGCCGACGGCGGTCGCGAGGGTGACGTACGGGCCGGCCTCCTCGTAGGCGTCGGGGTAGATCTCGCCGGCGAGGCTGGCGAGGATAGCGCCGGCGGCGAACGCGCGGACCGCGGCGATCCAGTAGTTCGGGAGCGGCGGGAGCAGCCGGTAGCCGGCGATCACCGCCCCGCTGACGACGACTGCGGTGACGGCCCAGCCGGCCATCGTCTTCCGGTCGCCGTGGGTCTCGGCCATGTTCGTGCCCGACATCATCGACTGGGAGCCGTTGGTGACCGCGAGGCCGAACAGGAGCGCCAGCGCGCCGTGGAAGTCGCCGGCCAGCAGCGACCCCATTGCGGCGTTCTCCGGGATGCCGTCGGTCGTCACGCTCGCCCACAGGCCCACGCCGTTCTCCTCGGTGTCGTCGTCGGCCCAGCGGTCGATGGCCACGTCCAGCGCCCCGAAGACGACGATGCCGACGAGGAAGTACCCGGAGGCCGGGTACTCGCCGATGTTCCGGAAGGCCGGCCCGAACAGCTCGAAGGCCAGCGAGATGACGAGCGACCCGCCGCCGACGGCCAAAAGCGCCGCCTGCCACCGCCGGGCCGGGCTGACCCAGATCCCGACGGCCGACCCGACCAGCAGCGACAGGGCGGACACGCCCGCGTAGAACCACGGGTTCGAGAGGAGTTCGCTCCCCCCGGTCTGCAGGACGGTCCCGGCGCCGCCGGGGACGACCGCGAGGCCGAGACCGACCGTGTGGACGGCGGGGAACACGGTCGTTCGTCCGCCCGAATCCGGATTTCTATTCGTGGATTACTCGGGGTAACCGCGAATTTCCGGGCTCCGGAGGGTCAGGCCACGTCGTCGATGGCGGCGGTCAGCAGGTCGACGCCGAGGTCGATCTCCCGCCCGGTCACGTCCAGCGGCGGGAGCACGCGCAGCGTCCTGTGGCCGCAGCCGAGCGTCAGCAACCCCCGCTCCATCGCCGCGGCCTGCACGTCGTCGCGCCGTTCCTTCGTGTCGAACTCGACGGCGAGCATCAGCCCCTTCCCACGTACGTCGACGACGGGGTCGAGGTCCGCGTCGCGCATCGATTCGAGGAACTGCCGGCCGCGGACGACGGCGTTGTCCATCAGGTCGTAGTCGTCGATCACGTCCAGCGTGAGCGCGCCCTGCAGCGCCGAGACGATGTCGCCGGCGCCCCACGTCGAGGAGAGTCGGCTGGTCTGCTCGGGGAACACCTCCTCGCGGGAGATAGTCGCGCCGACGCGCAGCCCCTTCGCGCTCGCGATCACGTCGGGCTCGAACGGGTAGTGGTCCGACGCCCAGAACTCGCCGGTGCGGCCGACGCCGGACTGGATCTCGTCGGCGACGAGCGTCAGGTCGTGCTCCTCGCAGAGGTCGGCGATCTCCCGGGCGAACGCGTCGCTCGGGAAGCGATAGCCGCCCTCGCCCTGGATCGGTTCCAGGACCAGGTAGGCCACGTCGTCGGGGTGGACGGCGCCGCGCTTCGGGTCGAGCAGTTTCCGCAACTGCGAGCCCTCGCCGGTGAAGAAGCCGCAGGAGCAGGAGTCGGCGTCGCACGTCCGGTCGTCGCAAAAGGGCACGTCGTGGACCTTGGAGATCTCGGGAAAGTCGCGTCGGTAGACGGACTTCGAGCGGTTGAGCGACAGCGCGCCGAGGGTGCGGCCGTGGAAGCCCCCTTGGAAGGTGATCCCGTAGTCGGCGCCGGTGTGGTCGTAGGAGATCTTGATGGCGTTCTCGACGGCCTCGGCGCCGGAGTTCGAGAGGAAGACGGTGTCCATGCCGTACTGAGCGCTCCGGTCGGTCAGCCGGTCCATCAGGTCGGCGGGGGTGGGGAACGGGTGGTCGCCGAGTTCGCCGCTGGCGACGTAGAAGTCCTGGCCGGCGATCTTCATGGGGTCGACAAGGTCGAACCCCTCCATGCGCTCCATCAGTTTGGGGTTGTTGTACCCCAGCGGGGAGGCGGCGACGTGGCTGGTGAAGTCCACGAGGACGTTGCCGTCGACGTCGGTGCAGAACGGTCCCTCCGCCGGTTCGGTGTAGTCCCAGACGAACTCGTAGACGTAGGTGCTCGGGGCGGCCGTCTCGTGGTGGTGCTCGACCCACTCCCGGGCGCGCTCGCCGGGGATCGACGACACCGCGGGCTCCGCCGTGTCCCTGTCCATGCCGGCAGTGAAGCACAGTCGGAAGTTAAGTGATCTGACGGGCGCTCGCCGGTCGGCCGTCGGGTCGCGGTGGACCCGGGCGTCGAACCGCGGCCCTCACAGCGTCGCGCCGACCGTGACGGCGCCGGCGGCGACCAGCAGGACGGTGCTGACCGTCGCCGTCTTGACGGCGAACTCCCGGTCGGGGCCGGCGAAGGTCAGCCCGGCCTTGACGACGATGCTGGAGGCCGTCGCGAGGAGGATGGCGAAGATAGCCGCCTCGCCGGAGAGGCCGCCGCCGCGGTAGAGGATCACCGCGGAGGTGGTCGCGCCGGCGCTGGAGACCAGCCCCGTCAGCGCGGCGGTCACGTAGAAGCCCAGCCGGCCGAACTCGGCGGCGGCCAGCCCGCCGGCGACGATGACGAGCAGGAACAGCCCGCCGAAGCTCAGGACGTTCCGCAGCGAGAAGGGGCTCTCCAGGTCCATCTCCAGGTTTTCCGTCCAGTCGGCGGTGTAGGCGGCGATCGCGATACTCCCCAGGATCACCGCGCCGAGCGGGACGACTGCCCCGAGGAGCAGCCCCGTCTCGAAGGTGAAGACGAGCGCGATGACGAGGTTGCGGGCGGCCATGGCCGCGTCGGCCAGCAGGATGGCCGCGACGGCGTAGGAGCTCACCGCGGGGCGCTGTTCGACGTGGTCGAGCATCGCGCCGACGACGGCCGTCGAGGAGGCCAGGCCGCCGAAGAAGCCGGTGACCGCGATGCCGCGGCTCCCGTAGGTCTGGACGATCGCGTAGTTGACGATGCCGATGGCCGCGACGGTGACGACCATCAGCCAGATGACCCGGGGCTCGACCTCGACCATCAGGTCGGCGGCGCCGACCTCGTAGCTCCGGGCGGGCAACAGCGGGTAGACGACGAACGCGAGGATGGCGAACTCCGCGGCCGACCGGAGTTCGGTCCGGGTCATCCCCCAGGCGAAGCTGTGTAGCTCTCGCTTGAGCACGAGCAACAGCGCCGAGAAGACCGTCACCGTCACCGCCTCGATGGTGTAGGCACTGGCGACGAGCGTCCCCACGGCGTAGGCGACCAGCATCGACATCGAGGTGGTCAGCGACAGCCCCTCCTCCTCCTCCTCGTCGGCGAGCAGGCCCCTGACCGCCAGTAACGTCCCCTGCACGATGACGAGCGCGCCGCCGACGACCACCAGCGGGGTCGACCCCAGAACCGTGAACGCCGCGCCGAGCATGCTGATCAGCGAGAACGTCCGCACGCCGGCGGACTTGTGCGACCACTCCCGCTCCAGCCCGAGGAACAGGCCCAGCACGCCCGCCAGCGTGATCTGGAGCACCTCCTGGTCGAGCGGGACCGACGACAACTGCGCGACTCCGAACACTGCCCGACGTATGCCGTTCTCACTTATAAATAGCGTGGCGTTACCCCGGCCGGGTTCGTGACCGAACTGGCCGTTTTATGTCCGATCCGACCCACTGCGCGGACGATGGTCGAGTTCGAGTTCGCCCCCGACTGGGGGCGGATCGGCTGGGCGGCCGTGGGGATAGTCCTCGGGCTCGCCCTGCTGTGGGTGCTCTGGTCGTTCGTCGGCACCTTCGTGTTCGCGCTGTTCATCTACTACTCGACGCGGCGGGTCCACGGGGAGATCCGCGACCGGGTGGGCCAGCGGTCCGTCTCGGCCGCGCTGGCGCTGGTCGCGCTCGCGCTCCCGGCGGTACTGCTGCTGCTGTACGCCACGGCCATCGGCGTTCAGGAACTCCAGGAGTTCGCGGGCACGACGGACCTGGACCAGTACATCGCGGTCGCCGGCCCGTACCTGAACGTCACGGAGGCGGTCGAGAACCCGCGGGGCGTCTTCGAGGGCGCCGGCGGGATGGACCTGGTCGGCCCGTTGCTGTCCCGCGGGACCAGCTACCTGGGCTTTCTCGGGACCGGCCTGCTCCACCTGTTCGTCGTCTTCGCCGTCGCCTTCTACCTGCTGCGCGACGACCACCGGCTCGCCGCCTGGGTGGCCAGCTTCGACGACGACGGCCCGACGGTCTTCGAGGAGTTCGCCCGCGAGGTCGACGACAGCCTCGAACTCATCTTCGCCGGCAACATCCTCAACGCCGTCGTCACGGCGACGGTCGGTGCGATCACCTACAGCGTCCTCAACGTCTTCGCGCCCCCCGAGGTCGCCGTCCCGTACGCCGCCCTGGTCGGCCTGCTCACCGGCATCGCCAGCCTGATCCCCGTCGTCGGGATGAAACTCGTCTACGTGCCCGTCTCGATCTACCTCGCCGCGACCGCGTTCACCGAAGGGACGGGCTGGGTGTTCGTCGGCGCCTTCGTCGCTGTCTCGTTCGTCGTCGTCGACGTCATCCCGGACCTCCTGGTCCGGCCGTACGTCACCGGCGGGTCGCTGCACACCGGGAGCGTGATGTTCGCGTACATCCTCGGCCCGCTACTCTTTGGCTGGTACGGCCTGTTCCTCGGACCGATGATCCTCGTCTTCCTCACGCACTTCGGCGGGGTGGTCGTCCCCGCCCTGCTCGGCCGGGGCCGACCGTCTATGGACGCCGATAGCGCGGCCGCTGGCGGGACCGAACCGGAGGGCGAGAGCGGGGACGGCGTGACCCGCGACGCGGACGCGGCCGCCGGTGGATCCCCCTTGACCGACGACGAAGCCGCCGCAACCGGCGAGGAAGCCGGGAGCGACGGCGGGGCGGACGCGTCCGACGGTACGTCACGCGGCGACCCCTAGAGGTCGACGTACTGCTCTTCCCACTCGCGGCGAGCCTCGATCTCGCGGCGACCCCGGCGAGTGAGGCTGTAGAAGTTCGTCCGCCGGTCGCGCTGGCCCTTCTCGACGAGCCCCTTGTCGACGAGCGTGTCCAGGTTCGGGTAGAGCCGTCCGTGGTGGATCTCCTTCTCGTAGTACTCCTCGAGCTCCTCCTTGATCGCCAGCCCGTGGGGCTCCTCCTTCCCCGCGATGACGTACAGCAGGTCACGCTGGAATCCTGTCAGGTCGTACATCGGTAATGTCCGTTCGCAATTTACTGTCGGATATTGATAAATATATCGACTGATGAGCGGGTCAGGATATTCGAACACCCGGATTACTCCGGCGTTACCCGCTCTCTCATTGTTAAATCCGCTGATGGATACGCGGGAGCACTCGTATTCGCTCGATTTCACGTATCGCCGTCGAAACGTCGTCCCGTCGGTCGACGGCCGACCGTGCTGCCCGGACGGGGGCGGACACTTATCTCCGGTGGGCGCGTACGTGGGGTATGCCCGAGACAGTCCTCTTCGAAGACGAGCGGCGACTCACCCGGACGGACACGGCCTCGTACCTCCGGACCGTCGCCGACCGACTGGAGACCGGCGAACCGCTGACGCTCGAGACCGGGGCGGACTCCATCACGGTGGACGTGCCCCGCGAGGTCGAGTTCGAGGTGAAAGTCGAGCGCGAGGGCCCGACCGACGGCCCCGGCGAGCTCGGCCTGGAACTCGAACTCGAGTGGGACGAGGACGCCGACGCGTCCGACGACTCGCTGTCGATCAAGTGACGCGGCCGCCCGACGCGGCCGCCCGTTCGGCGGTGGGTGCTGGTCGGCGGCGCGTGTCCTCGGGGGCCACCGACGACGGAGCTGCCGCTGTGTGGCGGTAACGACGACTTACCGGACGTGTTCCGGGCTCCCGGGGCCGACACACTTCGGGTCTCCCTGCAGAGAACTCTAGCGCGCCGGACACACCCTCGGCTCGCGAGTCGACGTCACGAAAGGAATGGAAAGCGGCCGCGTGGGGGAAAAACCCACGCGGCCGCTTGCCGCCCTGAATTGGTCCCCGCTGACGCTTCGGCCCTCCAAGCGAAGCGTCACCTGTACATCCGGCCGGGAACAACTTAAAGATACCGACCCAGGATCCCATCGCCATCTGACTGTCCGCTAACGTGTTCTCGGCCGGGTGCGAGCGGGGGCACGGGTGCCGTTCCGGTCGTTCGACCGCGTCGACTTTAGGCGTTCGGGCGCAAGGCCGACGCATGAAGATCCGCGGCGAGCGCGAGTGCCAGGAGTGCGGGACCCGCTGGTCGTACTACGAGACGGGGAGCGTCGTCTGCCCGGACTGCGGCAGCATGCGGAGCGTCGGGCTCGACGACCCCACCGAACACACCGCCGGCAACGCGCAGCTGGACCTGACCGAGATCCGCGGGCTCGTCGACGACCAGCCGCTGGCGGACGTGGCCGAGGCCGCCGCCGAGCGCTGCCGGGAGTACGTCCGCCAGTCCGGGTTCGTTAGCGGCGGCGAGTTGCGCCCGCTCGACGACACCTACCTCGCGGCGGCCGAGCTCCGGCTCGCCGGCGAGGAGGTCGCCCGCGCGATGCGCGTCTCCGACGACGAGGAGTACTACTTCCTCGAACTGCTCCGCGGGGCCGACGCGGGCGAGCGCCCGCCCGCCGACGCGGTGCCCGAGTCGATGCGGACGGTCCGCGGGCTCGCCTACGCCCGCGCGGTCGACGCCTACCGCTCGGACCTGCGGCGGTACCTCGACGACAACCCCGACGAGACCGTCGGGTCGCTGCTGGCGACGCTGCGCGACCACCAGAAGCGCATCGAGGCGCTCGACGGCGACGTGTCCCCCCGCAGCGCGGGCGAACTCGTCTACATCGTCCGCGCCATCGGCCGCGCGCTGGCCGACGACGACGAGACCGCCCTCGTCGAGGCCCAGCGGCGGCTCGAGGAGTTCGAGGTCGACCTCTGAAGGGAACGGGAAAACCGGTTACAGCGCGCTCTCGACGCCGGACTGCAGCGCGGCCGCGTTGACGGTGTTGTACAGGAGCATTGCGCGGGTCATCGGGCCGACGCCGCCGGGGACGGGCGTGATCGCCGAGGCCTTCTCCGTCGCGCTCTCGAAGTCCACGTCGCCGACCAGCTCGTAACCCTTCTCGGTGTCGGCGTCGACCTGGTTGATACCCACGTCGACGACGACCGCGCCCTCGCCGACCATCGAGCCGTCGATCATCTCCGGGACGCCCGCCGCCGCGACGAGGATGTCCGCCGACCGGGTCTGCTCGGCGAGGTCTTCGGTTCGGGAGTGACAGACGGTGGTCGTCGCGTTGCCGCCCGTCGCCTTCTGGATGAACAGGTTCGCCATCGGCTTGCCGACCAGCCGCGAGCGGCCGACGACGACGGCCTCCTTGCTCTCGGTCTCCACGTCGGCGGCTTCGAGCAGGCGCTGGATGCCGTGGGGCGTACAGGGCTTGTAGCGGGCGTCGCCGGCGACCAGGCGGCCGATGTTCTCCGGGTGGAGCCCGTCGACGTCCTTCTCGGGGTCGATGCTGCGGAGGACCCGGCGGTCGTCGACGTGGTCGGGCACCGGCATCTGGACGAGGATCCCGTCCACGTCGTCGTCGGCGTTCAGCTCGTCGATGGTGTCGTACAGCTCCGCGGCGTCGGCGTCGGAGTCGATGTCCACGTCGACGGTGTCGATGCCGACCTCCTCGCAGTCGCTCTGTTTCATCGAGACGTAGGTCTCGCTGGCGGGGTCGTCGCTCATCAGCACCGTCGCCAGCGTCGGCGTCACGCCCTCGGATTCGAGGGCGTCGACCGCCTCGCTCACCTCGTCGCGCACGTCCTCGGCGACCGCGTTGCCGTCGATGATCTCGGTCATACTCGAACGGGCGCGACCCGAGGGCAAGAAGGTCCCGGAAACAGGGCCAGGACAGTCGACACAGTCGACACAGTCGCGGACGGCCTCGCCCGCGGGCCGCCGCCGGTCAGGGCAGCAGTTGCTCCTCGCAGGCGCCACAGACGAACAGGCCGTGCGACTCGGTGAGGTCGGTCACCGTCTCGCAGAGGTCACACTCCCGGTAGACCGTCCGCGAGTAGCCGTCGGCCGCTTCGACGGGGTCGTTCGGGCCGAGCGACGCGTCGCCGGCCCCGGAGGATGGGTGGGTCACTGTCGCCCGAACTAGCGGCCGCGGAGTGAAAACCGTAGCGCCGAACGGGGACCGTGACGGGCGGTCAAGGAGCGGGACGTCCGTCGACCCAGGAGCGTCCGGCGGGCGGCGCGGGCGGCCCGGACCGGGAGGCCACCGGGGCGACCGGTCCGACGGCGCGGAATAACAGCACACTTGCCGCCGGAGGCAGAGGTTCGGGTATGCAGATCAACGACCGCCACCCGACGACGGAGGGTCGGGAGCGGGTCACCCTCGTCCCGGAGAGCCTGGACGACCTCTGGCACCTCACCTACGTCGTCGAGCCGGGCGACCTCGTCTCGGGCGACACGACGCGGCGCATCCAGCGTAACGACGACGACATGCGCGACACCGGCGGCGAGCGCGAGCACATGTGGGTCGAACTCGAGGTCGACGACGTGGAGTTCGCCAAGTTCGCCAACCGCCTCCGGGTCGGCGGCGTCATCGTCGACTGCTCGCGGGAGGACCAGCTGGACTTCCACCACACGCTCAACGTCGAGCCCTTCGAGGAGCTGGAGGTCGAGAAGGTCTGGAAACCCGACCAGGACGACCGCCTGGAGGAGGCGGTCGAGGCGACCGAGAACCCGGACGTGGCCATCGCGACCGTCGAGGAGGGGGAGGCCCACGTCCACACCGTCGCCCAGTACGGCACCGAAGAGCGGGCGTCGATCACGGGCCCGACGGGCAAGGCCGCGTGGGGCGACGGCGCCCGGCCCCGCGAGGAGCTGTTCGAGGAACTCGGCGAGATCCTCGAACGGATGGACGTCGAGGCGGTCATCTTCGCCGGGCCGGGGTTCACGAAGCGGGACGCGCTCGACTACATCGAGGAGAACGCCTTCGACCTCCCGGCGCAGGTCACGACGGTCGACACGACGGGCGTCGGCGACCGCGGCGTCCACGAGGTGCTCAAGCGCGGCGCCGTCGACGAGGTCCAGACCCAGACGCGCATCTCCGCGGAGGCCGACCTGATCGACGAGCTGACCGAGCGCATCGCGACGGGGTCGGAGGTGGCCTACGGTCCCGACCAGGTCGCCGAGGCCGCCGAGTTCGGCGCCATCGACCAGCTGCTCGTGCTCGACGAGCGCCTGCGGGCCGAACGCGGCGACGAGGGCGACTGGGAGATCGACGTCGACGAGGTCATCGAGACCACCGAGCAGAAGGGCGGCGAGGTGACCGTCTTCTCCGGCGAGTTCGACCCCGGCCAGCAACTCCGAAACCTCGGCGGGATCGCCGCACTGTTGCGCTACCGGATCGACTGACCGGCCCCGACGAACCGACGACCGACTCCACCGGGGCGACGACCCGCCGCGGCCAGCCGTCGACAGCCCGCGACGGTCCCCGTCTCACAGCTGATAACGGCGGCGAAAGGGTTTACCTGCGAGTTTCCGAAGGTGGGACAACCAGTCGAGACCTCATGGGATTCGAACAGCGCCAGGACTTCGCGCGGCAGGTCGCCGACCTCAACAAGTACGGGCAGGCGCTGAACCAGTGCGAGTCCGTCGACGAGGTCGTCTCGCTGACCCTGGAGGCGATCACGATCCTCTTCGAGCTGAGCGACGTGACCGTCGTCGAGGTCCGCGACGGCGACCTCCACGTCGTCGGGAGCACGAACCCCGAGGTTTCGGCCGGCGGCACGCCCAGCGAGGTGGCCAAAGAGGCCCACGAGACCGGCGAGACCGTCACCGTCACCGGCGAGGCGGCCGGCCGCGACGCCGACGACGACACCACCGCGGCGCTGGCTGTCCCCGAGGGGATCGTCGACGAGCCCATCTGCGTGATCGTCGTCCGCTCCACCTCGGCGGAGGCGTTCGGCGACGAGGTCGTCCGCCCGATGGAGATCCTCGCGACCCACGCCGCGACGGCCGTCAGCAACATCCGCTCGCGCGAACGGCTCGAACGCGCGCGCCAGGACCTCGAGACCCGCAAGGAGATGGTCGAGCTGTACGACCGCCTCCTGCGCCACGACATCGGCAACGACCTGCAGGTCATCGCCGGCTTCGCCGACGCCGTCTCGGGCATAGTCGAGGACGAACAGGCGAGCGAGTACGTCGCCAAGATCGAACGCGCCGCGAACAACTCCGCCGACCTCGTCGAGCGGGTGGGCGACCTGGTCTCGACGCTCGAATCCCAGCGCGAGCCCGAGCCGCGGGACCTGCGCCCGCTGCTCGAGGACACGGTCCGCGACGCGACCGACCAGTACGAGTCGCTGTCGGTGACGTTCGACCCCGGGGCGTTCGAGTACCGCGTCTACGCCGGCGACCTGCTCGACTCCGTGTTCACCAACGTCCTCACCAACGCCGCGGTCCACAACGAGGGCGGGGTGACCGTCGACCTCTACGCCGAGGCGCCCGCGACCGACCGGCTCGTCGTCGGGCTGGCCGACGACGGCGCCGGCATCGACCCCGACATCCGGGACGACATCTTCGAGATGGGCGTCAAGGGCCCCGACAGCGACGGGACCGGGTTCGGGCTCGGGTTCGTCCGCGCGCTCACCGAGTCCTACGGCGGGGCCGTCGAGGTCCGCGACAGCGACGCCGGCGGCGCCGACTTCCGCGTGGCGCTCGAACGGGTCTGACCATTTATCCCCCTGCCGTCCGACCGTCCGGTAGAACCCCGATGGACGAGATCACCGGCGACTGGGACCGCGAGCGCACCGAACAGTTCCTCGACGAGCAGACGATCCCGGTCAGGCTCGCGACCCACACGCCGGCGGGCGGCCTCTGGATGCTCTCGCTGTGGTACCGCTACCGCGACGGCGCCCTCGAATGCGCCACCGGCGCGAACGCCAAGGTCGTCGGGTATCTCCGCGAGAACGCCGGCGTCGCCTTCGAGATATCGACCAACGACGTGCCCTACCGGGGCGTCCGCGGCGCCGGTACCGCCGACATCGCCCCCGACGAGGACAAGACCGTCCTCCGCGACCTCGTCGAGCGCTACCTCGGCGACACGGACTCGAAGCTGGCCCGGCAGTTGCTCTCACCCGAGCGCGAGGAGGTGCGCATCCGGATCGACGTAGGCCGCGCCTACACCTGGGACTTCTCCGGCCGGATGGGCGGCAAGTAAGGTAGCGGTAGGCCGCTACTCCGATCCCTGTGCCTCGTCGGCCTGCTCCAGGATCGACTCGGCGATCTCGCGGGCCTCCTCGGGCGTGTACAGCGTCTGGTCGCCCCACGACTGGTCGATGCGGACGTAGCCGTCCCTGGTGTCGATGTCGAAGAAGGCGGTGTGTTCCAGAGGTGGCACCTCCAGCGGGTTGGTCGCCGTGTCGTCCGTTGCCATACCACAATCTCCGCGCTGGATTCCCATAAACCTGCCCCCGACGGCGGGATTTCTGGACGGAGCTTTCGCTCGAGCGGCGATTCCGTGAGAAGTTTGCGAGGGAAGACCGCTCCGCTCGCGGGGGCGCCGTCGCGCTCCCCGCTCGCACCGGGGCCGTCCGTTCGGCCCCGCGGGTCTTCCGCACTGGCGAGGGACCGCGTGGGTCCTGCAGTGCGAGGGAAGGGATTTGAACCCTTGGACCCCTACGGGAGCGGATCTTGAGTCCGCCGCCGTTTCCTGGCTTGGCTACCCTCGCACGCACGCGGTGGTTCGGTTGACCCGCATGAATAGGCTACGGTCTCGCCGTCCTGCGGACGACTGACGCGTCTATCGGCGCGGTCCCGGCGGTATCGACCGCTTATCGACGCCGCCACGCCGGTCCCGGGAGTAACCGCTCCCAACTCCGTTCGCAACCGCGATTTGACCGTGCCAACGCGACGAAACGATTCGGGGTGACTTCCGCGGGGCGGGGCAACGCGGAGACGATGCAACGGACAACGACAGCGGTACTCCTGACGATCCTCCTCGCGGCGGGAAGCGTCGGCGGCGTGCTGGCGCTTGCCCCGGGAGCGGCCCCCGTCGCGGACGCCCAGCAGGAACAGGCAGCCTGTGACTACCGGTCGCTGTTCGACCGGACCAGCGACTCGGTCGTCTCGGTCCGGACGAGCTCCGGGCAGGGCTCCGGGTTCGTCTACGACGCCGGGAACGCGACCGGCGCGAACGCGACCGGCGACGCGTACGTCGTGACCAACGCCCACGTCGTCGACGGCGCGGCCGAAGTCGAGATCGAGTTCGACGACGGCGAGTTCCGGTCGGGGACCGTCGTCGGCCGCAGCACCTACGCCGACCTGGCGGTGGTGAACGTCTCGGACGCGCCCGCGGGGACGGGTGCGCTCTCGCTCGCCGACAGCCCCGAGCGCGGCGAGCGCGTCGCGGCGCTGGGCAACCCGCTCGGGCTCGAGGAGACCATCACCCACGGGATCGTCAGCGGCCTGAACCGGACGCTGCCGACCCAGTTCGGGTTCGAGATCCCCGACGTCGTCCAGACGGACGCGCCGATCAGCCCCGGTAACTCCGGCGGCCCGCTGGTGAACTGCGATGGCGAGGTCGTCGGCGTCAACACCGCCGGCATCGCCCAGCAGGGCGCCGAGAACATCGGCTTCGCCGTCTCCCAGTCCGTCGTCGAACGGGTCGTCCCCGAGCTCGTCGCCGACGGCGAGTTCGACTACCCCTTCCTCGGCGTCCGGACGACGCCCGTCACCCCCGCGGTCGCCGACGCCAACGACCTCAACCGCACCGACGGCCTCGCGGTCGTCTCCGTCCTGGAGGACGGCCCCTCGGCCGACGCGCTGCAAGGTGCGACCGCGGCCGAGTCCGTCGGTGACCAGCCCGTCCCCGTCGGCGGCGACGTGATCCTCGCCATCGACGGCCAGCAGCTCGGGAGCGGCGAGGCGCTCGGCACGTACCTCCTCACGGAGACCGAACCCGGCGACACCGTCGAACTGACCGTCCTCCGCGACGGCGAAGTCCAGCGCGTACAGGTCACCGTCGGCGAACGACCCGACCCGACGGAGACCTGAACTGGGTTCCCACGCCGTCGGAATCCGACGAACGCCTATCCGCCTCGGGCGCCTACCCGTCGGTATGACCGACGACCCGGCGTCCCCGACGAGCGGAACGGCGGCGGCGAGCGAGGAGACCGTCCGCGTCTGGCTCGTCGAGCGCACCTACTCCGACGACGAGCAGAACATCATCATCCTCGTCTACGCCACGCCGGACGGGCGGCGGTACTTCCGCAAGGAGCGCGCGCTGACGAGCTTCACGAGCGACGTGCGCGAGACGACCGCCGCGGTCGACGTGCCCCCGCGCAACCTCGGGACCGTCACCGACCCCGAGGAGCGCGAGCGCTACGCTACCGAAGCCGCCCGGATGGCCGACGCCTACGACCCGGACGACACCGTCTGAACCGTCCCCGTTCAGTCGTCCAGCCCCTCGAACTCGCGGACCCGCTCGCGCCACGCCTCGGGGATCGGCCGCGACTCCCTGGTCTCCGGGTCGACGAACACCTGGGTCGTCTCCGCCTCCGCCACCACCTCCCCACCCTGGCGGAGTTCGTAGGCCATCGTGAAACTCGACTCGCCCATCCGGACGACCGAGACGCCCACGTCGACCGTCGTCAGTTCCGTCACCGACGACCGGAAGTCGACCTCCAGCGACGCGACGACGGCGGTGAACTCGTCGATCTCGTCGAGCCCGAGCACCTCCTCGACGTAGGCCACCCGCGCCTCCTCGCAGTAGGTGCCGTAGACGACGTTGTTGACGTGCCCGTACGTGTCGAGGTCGCGATAGCGGACCGGGACTTCGTGTTCGAACGCAGCGTCCATGGCGTCCCGCTCGGCCGGTAGCCGGTTAACACTCTCGGGTGCGGCCCACCACGTCGACTATCCCACCTCGCGAGCGTCGCCCGGACCGACGGGATTACACGTCGCGCGCCCCGAGTGACTGCCGATGGACGAACACACCCGGGACTACGGCGTCGGGCCGCCCACGTCGGGCGATCCCACCGGGTGGCGGGCCGACCGCGGCGCGTCCAACGGGTGGGAACACGGTACGCTCCGGCGTGCCGTCGTCCACGGCGTCGCGCTGTTCAACAGCGGCGAGTACCACGAATCGCACGACTGCTTCGAGGACGAGTGGTACAACTACGGCCGCGGCACCGCAGAGAGCAAGTTCCTCCACGGAATGGTCCAGGTCGCCGCCGGCGCGTACAAGCACTTCGACTTCGAGAACGACGACGGGATGCGCTCGCTGTTCGAGACTGCCCTGCAGTACCTGGCGGGCGTCCCCGACGACTTCTACGGCGTCGACGTTGCCGACGTGCGCGCGACGCTCTCGGCCGCCCTGTCGGACCCGACCGCGATCCACGGCTGGCGGATCGAACTCGACGGCGACTACCCCGAGGCGACCGAACTCGACTTCGAGTACGCCGAGCAGCTGGAATAGCGGCCGTTCTCGATGTTCGTGCGACGACCGCGACGATAGCTGTCGCTCTACAAATACAGAAACCCCCGACCAGCCGTGGCTGGTCGAGGGTGATGAGTGCCCGACGGAATGTGTCGGGCGATGAGTGGAGGCGGCGAACCAGGTTTCCCAGAGACTCTCGTACTCCAGTACTCGCCGGAACGCAGGCGGGCTTAACTTCCGTGTTCGGGATGGGTACGGGTGTCACCCCGCCGCTATGGCCGCCCTAACGCCGATCCGCGGAATCGAACCGCGCGCCCGGACGATGTCCGGGACGCCAGTATCGGTGATCCGATGGCGACGACCGTAATGTACGTGCAATCCAGGTTCCGCCTGGACCCGTATCACGGGTCCGTGTATCCAATGCGGTATGATTGGTGGCTTCGGTCGGTTAGTGCTCGCGGGCTGAACATCTCGTTGCCTCGATGCGTACACCCCGAGTCTATCGATCTCGTCTTCTACGAGTGACCTCGGCGGTATCTCTTTTCCAGGTGGGTTTCCGGCTTAGATGCGTTCAGCCGTTACCCCGTGTGGCGTGGCTGCCCGGCAGTGCCCTCTCGGACAACCGGTACACCAGTGGCCACCATCCGTAGTTCCTCTCGTACTATACGGACGTTCCCGTCAGATACCATGACACCCCCAATAGATAGCAGCCGACCTGTCTCGCGACGGTCTAAACC